>JADGRR010000203.1 GCA_017880745.1 Burkholderiales bacterium | reverse complement strand
CCTTCGCCGCCGAGCGCGGCGATCAGGATGGTTATCGGTCGCTGAGTTGGTTCCATTTCTATGTCAGTTCCATTTGGGTTTCAAGGCAATCCTTAGCACGGGAAACCTCGCGCGCTGCGCGCGCCAACCGTTTCATCTGCGTGGATGAAAAGCGCATCCGCGCAGATAACGCGGTTATGGTTAACAACAAAGACAGCGCGGTGGGGTTATACACGATCGTCAATTGCGCACGGATGTGCTTTTCATCCGTGCGCAATCGACGATCCGCGCGGACAGCTTTTCGTCCGCGCAATAAGCGCACTCTGCAACCCTGGGGCGCCCAGTATAGTGAAAAGTGAAGGCGAGCGCGCTGTCAGGCGCGGCCGGCCGTTGCGCTTGCCGGGCCCTTGGCCGCGGCGAGCATTTGAACGCGCCCGAGGTTCGTGGCGACGGCGCGCTCGATATGGGCGATCTGCTCCGGCGCGAGGTGCCGGTACTTGCCCAGCACCTCGAGATACTCGGCAACCGGAAGCGCGTCTTCGGCCGGGCGCGTCAAATGCAGGCCGTCGCGCGGATTGAACTCCCACAACAGTACGAAATTGGTTTCGACTGCCTTTCGCGCCACCTCGATATTCTGGTCGGAGGGGAAGCGCCAACCGGTGGTGCAGGGAGAGTAAATATGCAGATAGGCGAACCCGCTCTTGGCCGCCTGGATCGCGCGGTCGAGCTTGTCGTACAGATCCTGCATGAAGGCGGTGGAGGCGGTCGCGACGTATTCGCAATTGTGCATCACCATCAAGAGCGGCAGGTTCTTCGCGTCCTGGGTCTTGCCGTGGGCGCGCTCGCCCACCGGCGTGGTCGAGGTCCATGCGCCGTAAGGGGTGCAGCCGGAGCGCTGCATGCCGGTATTCATGTAGCCTTCGTTGTCGACGCAGATGTAGAGGATCTCCTCGCCGCGCTCGGCTGCGCCCGAAAGCGACTGGAAGCCCACGTCCGCCGTGCCGCCGTCGCCGGCGAGCGCCACTGCCATCACGTCGCGGCCGCTGCGCTTGTAGTGGCGGCGCACGCCGGCCAGCATCGACGCGGTATTGGTGAGCAGCGGATGGAACACCGGCACCTTGGTGCCGGTGAGTCCGTTGTAGCCGACCGAGCCCATGCCTGGAATGCAGCCGGGCGGGGTCGCCACCACCACATCCGGGCCGATGCGGCGCAGCGTGTGGCGCATGATCAATTCGGTGTTGCAGCCTTGGCAGCCCGAGAGTCCGGGCGCGAACAGGTCTTCGAGATTGCCCACTTCGTTGTAGATGCGCGCGGTTTTCACGTGTTTCAGCGCGCCGAGTGTGCAGGCCTTGACGCAGGCCGGCGCGCCCTCGCACATATCGCACTTGATCACGTGGCGCACTTGCGTGTCGTAGGCAATCCCGCCGTAGGCGCAGCCGACGGTGCACAGCAGGCAGTTGACGCACTTGGTGTAGTCCCAGTCGATCACGCCGCTGCCGGCATTCTTCGACAAGGCCGCTGCCGGGCAGTTGAGCACGCATTCCGGATCGCCGCACTGGCGGCAGAGCGCGAGTTCGAAGCCGTCGCCGGAAGGCACGATCTGGATGCGCGATTGAAGGTGGTCGTCCGACTGCGCTTTGGCCTGCGCGCAGGCAGTCATGCAGTCGTTGCAGCCGTCGCAGGCTTCAGCCTTGAAATGGATGGTCTCGTAAGCGGCGCCCATGGCGGTCCCTATCTCCAGTTCTTCGACATCAGCGCGCGCGCCGTATCCTGTGGCGAGCGCAGGAACGCCAGCTTTCCTTCACCGAGGTCGATTGCGCGCAGGATCAGCTCCCACATGATGCCCGGGTCGAACGCGGTATTGACGCCGAAAATGCCGGCGAGGCGGCGATCCTTGAGCACGATCTTGAGATAGCGGTTCTCTTCGGCGTCCACCTGCTTTTGCACCTCGACTCCGGATGCTTCGAGGGCCGCTTCATGCACCCCGACCGAAACCGCCTGCTGGCCGAAGAAAGTGTAGGTGTTGAGCGGCACGCCGCCGGCGTAGGTCTTCGATCCCGGGTCCTCGGCCATCGCCATGCCGGCGATGCGTCCCTGGTCTACGGCATCGGGCAGGATGCCGTTGATGATCCTGTCATGGGTGAAAAAGCCGCGCGCCTGCGCCACGTCCCCCGCGGCCCAGATATTGGCGATATTGGTGCGCATGTGCTCGTCCACCAGCACGCCGCGCTCGGTCTCGACGCCGCTGCCCGCGAGAAAATCGGTCACCGGCGCCACGCCGGTGGCGACGAGCAGCAGGTCCGCTTCGAGCTCGGCGCCGTCGGCGAGCGTCGCGCGGCAGCCTTCGCCTTGTGCTGCGACGGAGGCCACGCGCGCACCCGTGAGCAGGCGCACGCCGTTCGCAGCGAAAACCTTTTCGATGATGGCGGACGCCTCGGCGTCGAAGTAGCCGGAAAGGACGTGGGACTGCAGTTCCACCACGCTCACCTCAACGCCGCCCTTGGCGAGGTTCTCCGCCGCATGCATGCCGATCAGGCCGCCGCCCAGCACCACGGCCCGCTTGATCCGCGGCAGCGCCTCGCGCAGGGCGACCGCGTCGCTGAGCGTGCGCAACACGTGAAACTTCAGTCCGGCGAGGCCCGGGATGGATGGCACCGTGGGAGCCGCGCCGGTCGCCAGCAGCAGCTTGTCGAACCCGATCGCGCTGCCGTCGGCCAGTTCGACCGCGCTCTGGCCCGCATTCACCTTGCGCACCTTCGCGCCGCGCAGGTAGTTCACCTTGTGCTCGGCGAAATAGCCCTCGTCGCGCAGGAACACGCGGCCCGGGTCGGAGCGGCCGGAGACCACGTAGGGCAGGACCGTGGGCGAATACGGCAGGCTGTCGTCGCGCGTGAGCAGCGTGACCTCCTGCTCCGCGTCGTGCAGCCGGATCGCGTGCAGGGCCGATAGCGCCGCATGGCTGGCGCCGACGATCAGGTAATGGGTATGTTGCATATTAGTCCTGCTCGTTCAGCCACACGGTCTCGGCCGGCCGGCCGTCGCGTGCGAGTTCGGCGGTGCGGCGGATCACGCGCTCGAAGTGCCCCACCGTGAGGTCGGCGCCGGCGAGACCGCCGATGAAACTCATCGCCGGAATCCGTTTTGGCGCGCAATACATGGCGGTGATGGTGTCCTGGAATAAAGGTCCGCAATTCCAGCCGAACGACACCGAACGGTCGACCACGCCCACGGCGTTTACCTCGGCAAGCGCGGCTGCGAGCGCCTGCGCCGGGAACGGGCGGTAGGTCTTCACTTTCACCAAGCCCACTTTGTCGCCGCGTGCGCGCGCTTCGTCCACCGCGTCCTTGGCCGCGCCGGTCATGCTGCCAATGGTCATGATGGCGTAATCGGCGCCGTCCATGCGATAGGACTCGACCAGCGGCGCGTGGTAGCGGCCGAAGCGCCGTCCCCACTCCTCGTGCACCTCGGTGATGACCTTGAGCGAGTTCTGCATCCCGCTGCACTGGCCTTTGCGATAGCGCACGAAGGTCGACGGGCCGGGGCCGCCGGCGCCGCCGGTGAGCGGGTCGACCGCCATCGGGCGCTGCGGATCGAGGGCCACGTGCCAATTGACGTTCTTCTCCCCGAGGAAGGCGCTGACCTCGCCTTGGTCCGGCAGCTCGCAGCGCGCGGCGCCGAAGGACAGGTAGTTGCCGTCGTGATTCACGTTCACCGGCAGCATCACGTCGTGGTGCTCGGCGATCTTGTACGCCATGATGGTGGTGTCGAGCACTTCCTGCACCGACTCGCAGTACATGTGGACCCAGCCGACTTCGCGCACCGACATCGCGTCCTGGTGCCCGCCCCAGACGCTCTGCGGCGTGAGCGTGTCGCGGGTGACGATGGTCATCACCAGTGGCAGCCGCATTCCCGGCGTGCGCAAATACGGCTCGAACATGAAGGCGAGGCCCGGCCCGCAGCTCGCGGTGTAGGTGCGCGCGCCGGCGAGGCAGGCGCCCTGCAGCACCGACAGCACCGAATGCTCGCCCTCGACGTCGACGATTTCCGCGTTGAGCCGCCCGTCGGCGATGAATTTGGCCAGGTACTCGACCAGCGAAGATTGCGGCGTGATCGGATACACCGCGACCATGTCCACGTTCGCGAGCGACACCGCCCATGCCGCCGCTTCGTTGCCGTCGCAGACGATGAGCTTCGATTTCGGCTTGAGTATCGCGCTCATGCCCCCGCCTCCGTTAGATTGCTGTAGGTCGACCGCAGCCACTGTCGGCGGGCCGCGGCAATCGCGGCCGGTCGCATCCCCGCCAAGCGGGGCCCCTGCTCCCTGCTCATGCCGACGCCTCCTCGATCATCGCTATCGCCCGCTGCGGGCACTCCGTGGCGCAGATGCCGCAGCCTTTGCAGGTCTTCAGATTGAAGTCGAACCAGGCCGGCCGCTCCACCACGCATTGCACCGGGCAGTAGAGCCAGCATACGGCGCACTTGACGCATTTGGCGCGGTCGACCACCGGCCGCATGCTGCGCCAGTCCCCCGGCAGCATCGGCGTCGGTTTGGTTGCGATCGGGCACAGGTCGTCCGGGATCGTGGACGAGTCGAACATGGCGTATGCCTGGTGCTTCATACTCATGCCGCCGCCTCCCTTACTATCTGGTGGACTTCAGTCGCGTTATAGCCGCGCTCGAGCGCGGCCATGTTCTGCTTCAGTCCGGCATCGCGGAAATCCGATTCCTGGATCGCCGCCTGCAGCGACTCCAGCGAGACCAGTCCCGTGGTGCGCGCGAATGCGCCCAGCATGATGGTGTTGGTGATCGAGCGCTTGAAAATATCGAGTGCAATCGAAACGGCATCGCACAGACCGACCATCGCGATCTGTGGCGGCAGCTGAAACTCGCCCAGCGGCTTTGCCGTGGTCTGCACCAGCACCGCGCCGTCCTTAATGCCTTCGAACACGTTCACCGCGCGCGCCACCGTCGGATCGATGCACAGGACGCAGTCGGGGTGATAGATGTTGGTCATCTGCCGGATCTCGCGCTCATCGAAGCGCAGGTAGCTCGCGACCGGCGCGCCGCGGCGCTCGAAGCCGAAAGAGGGCACCGCGACGACGAACTTGCCTTCGAGTACCAGGGCGGTGGCGAGGATACCGCCCGCCAGCACCGCGCCCTGCCCGCCGCGGCCGTGGATGCGAATTTCGTACATGGTTTCTCCTCGTTGCGCCCGCGTCGGCATACGCCTGAGCAAGTCTTCTATGCGGCGAGGTTAGGCGCGGGCCAGGTATTTGTCAAATTGATGCGAAATATGATATACATACGTAATATGAATGTATCGGATCTCGATCTGAACCTGCTGCGCGCCTTCGACGCCATCGCCACCGAAGGCAGCGTCACCGTCGCCGGCGAGCGCATCGGGTTGTCGCAGCCGGCGATGAGCAACGCGCTGGCCCGGCTGCGGCAGTTGTTCGACGACCCGCTGTTCGTGCGCACGCCGCGCGGCATGCGTCCCACGCCTTTCGCGCAGCAGTTGGCGCAGCCGGTGCGCGAGGCGCTGCGCCTGATCCAGGGCGCGCTGCAGCAACACGCCGGCTTCGATCCGCGCAGCTCCGCCGATACCTTTCGCCTGTTCATGTCGGACATCGGCGAGATGGTGTTCCTGCCCGGCCTGCTCGAGCGCATCAAGCACGATGCGCCGGCGGTCAAGATAGAAGTGGTGCGGATTCCGATCAAGGACGTGCACACGGCGCTGGAGGCGGGTGCCCTCGACCTTGCGGTCGGCTTCCTCCCCGGCCTGACGACCGGCATGCGGGCGCAGCCGCTGTTCCGCGAGCACTATGTGTGCATGCTGCGCGCCGATCACCCGGGCATCGGCGCGAAGATCAGCGCGAAGCAGTTTCGCGAAGCGGCGCATGTGCTGGTGTCCTACGCCGGCACCGGCCACCAGGTGATCGAAGAGACCTTTCTTGCCGAAGGTCTGAGCGAGCGTATCGCGGTGCGCGTGCCGCATTTTCTGGTGGTGCCGATGATCCTGGCGCGCACCGACCTCATCGTCACCGTTCCTTCCCGCGTCGCCGCAATCTTCGCGCAGCCTGGCAACTTCAAGGTGCTCAAGCTGCCGGTGGGCATGCCCAGCTTCGAAGTGCGGCTGCACTGGCACC
>JADGRR010000202.1 GCA_017880745.1 Burkholderiales bacterium | reverse complement strand
CTTGAGATAGATGGTGCCGGGTGCGGGTTCGCGCATAGGGGAAGTGCCGGGTTCGTCTGCCGAAGGCATTAGTTTAGCGGAACGGCTACCGGACACGCGAAAAAGATCTATAGTTCAACGATTATGGGGTGAGCGGAGCTTTGCATGCGCTGGTTTTATAGAATCTGCATGGATATGAGGGGATATCCCCCAAGGGGACTTCCTTCGGGGCGTCTCCCTTCGTGCTCCCCTAACTCAGGGGCCGTTTCGACCAATCTGAAACGGTCTCGTACGTATTCTCTTCCCGCTTGAATTCCTCAAGCAGCTTCGCTTCTTCCACGCTCAGGGCGCGCCTTGCCAGCAGATCCGGCCGTCTCAGCCAGGTCCTGCCCAGCGCCTGCTTCAGGCGCCAGCGTTCAATCTCCGCGTGGTTGCCGGAGAGCAGCACCGGCGGCACGCGCTCGCCCGCGTAGTCCTCGGGCCGGGTGTAATGAGGACAATCCAGCAGCCCGCCCACAAACGAATCCTGCGCCGCCGAATCCTCGTCGCCCAGCACGCCGGGCAACTGCCGCACCACCGCGTCGATCAGCACCATCGCCGCCAACTCACCGCCGGAGAGCACATAGTCGCCGATCGATATCTCCTCGTCGACCGCGCGGCGGATCAATCTCTCGTCCACGCTCTCGTAGCGCCCGCACAACAATACAGCGCCGGGCCCGGCCGCGAGTTCCATCACCTTGCCGTGATCGAGCGCCCTGCCCTGCGGCGAAAGGTATATCACCTTGCGTTCAGTGCCGGCGACGCGCGCTTTGGCCGCGCGAATCGCCTGATTCAGCGGCTCGGCCAGCATCACCATGCCCGGCCCGCCGCCATAGGGCCGGTCGTCCACCGTGCGGTAGTTGTCGCTGGTGAAGTCGCGCGGATTCCACAACTCCAGACTGTAGCGCGCCGCCTTCAGCGCGCGGCCGGTGATACCCGATTCAGTGAGCGCCGCGAACATCTGCGGAAACAGCGTCACACAATCGAAGTGGATCACCAGTCCAGCTCCCACTCCACCCGGATCCGGCCTTGGGCCATATCCACCTGGCGCACCACCTGCTCGACGAAAGGCAGCAGTCGTTCGGTCTCGCCAGCGACGACGCGCATCACCGCATGCGCGCCGTTCTCGAAAAGCTCGGCAACCACGCCGAGTTCCTCGTCCTTCACATTCACCACTTTCAGGCCGACCAGGTCGGCCCAGTAAAACTCGTCGTTCGCGTTTTGCGGCAGCGCCTCGCGCTCGACCGCAACCTCGCTGCCCTTCAGGGCCAGTGCCGCATCGCGCTCCGCGCAGCCCTCGAAGCGCGCCACCAGGCTGGCTCCATGCTGCAGTACACTCTGGGCAACTTTCAATTCGCGCCAGTCGCCATTCCTGCCCACCCACCACGCAGGGTAGGCGCTCAAGCTGTCCGGGGCCGCGCTGTAGGGCTCGATCCTGACCCAGCCCTTGAGGCCGTACGGGGCGACGATCCGCCCCATCACGATCAGCCGCGCAGTTTGCTTACCCTGCGGCGACGGCGACAGTTCCGGCGACTTTCTTGCCAAACTGCTTGACCAGCCTTGCGACCGTGGGGGAAAGCTTGGCGCCCTTGCCTTGCCAGAAGGTCAACCGATCCATGGCGACACGCAGGTTCTCGCGGCCTTCGGGCGCCTTGGGATCATAGAAGCCGACGCGCTCGATGAACTTGCCGCCGGCGGCACGGCGCGAGTCCGCCACCACCATGTTGTAGAAAGGGCGTTTATGTGCGCCACCGCGGGCGAGGCGAATTACAACCATGTTCTTGTCCCGAAACTCAAAAAAGAGCGCGATTCTACGACGATTTGGTACTCATTGGCAAGGATTTTGTGCGGGCGCATTCATGTGCGAGAACCTGGATTTTTCAAAGCTTTCAACGAAATACCTCCCGTCACAGACCCATATTCGAACTAGCGCACGCCGGGCAACATCCCCTTCATACCGCGCATCATCTTCGCCATTCCGCCCTTTTGCATCTGCTTCATCATTTTCTGCATCTGCTCGAACTGGTTCAACAGGCGATTGACCTCCTGCACCTGCACCCCCGCACCCGTGGCGACGCGGCGCTTGCGCGAAGCCTTCATCAGCTCCGGATGCGCGCGCTCCTGCCGCGTCATGGAATTGATGATGCCTTCGATGCGGCGCATCTGCTTCTCGCCCATGTCGGCCGACTGCGCCTGCGCCGCCTGTGCCAGCTGCGCCGGCAGCTTATCGATCATGGACGACAGCCCGCCCATCTTGCGCATCTGGCCGATCTGCTGCTTGAAATCGTCCAGGTCGAAGCCTTTGCCGCGTTTTATTTTTTCGGCGAGCTTTTGCGCCTCCTCGACATCGACGCTTTTCCTCGCCTCCTCCACCAGCGACAGCACGTCACCCATGCCGAGGATGCGCGCCGCCATGCGCTCCGGGTGGAACGCTTCGAGCGCGGCGAGTTTCTCGCCGACGCCGGCGAACTTGATCGGCTTGCCTGTGACCTGCCGCACCGACAGCGCCGCACCGCCGCGCGCATCGCCGTCGAGTTTGGTCAGCACCACCCCGGTGAGTGGCAGCGCGTCGCTGAATGCTTTGGCTACATTGACCGCGTCCTGGCCCTGCATCGCGTCGACTACGAACAGGGTCTCGGCGGGACTGAGCGCAGCATGCAGTTCGGCGATCTCCTGCATCATCGCTGCGTCGATCGCAAGCCGCCCGGCAGTGTCCACGATGAGCACGTCGTTGTAGTGCTTCTTCGCGTAGTCGAGCGCAGCCAGAGCGATATCCAGGGGCTTCTGCCCGGCTGCCGATTCGAAGAAATCGGCTTCCAACTGCGCTGCAATGGTGCGCAACTGCTCGATCGCGGCCGGGCGATAGACGTCGCAGCTCGCGAGCAGCGGCTTTTTCTTTTGCCCGGCAAGGAACTTCGCCAGCTTGCCGCAGGTTGTGGTCTTGCCCGAGCCTTGCAGGCCGGCCATGAGGATCACCGCGGGCGGGGTGACAGCGAGGTTGAGCGCGGCGTTCTCTCCGCCCATCAGGCGAGCGAGTTCGCGCTGCACCACGCCGACCAGGGCCTGACCCGGCGTAAGGCTGCCGATCACCTCCTCGCCCATGGCCTTTTGCTTCACCGCGGCGATGAAATCCTTCACCACCGGCAGCGCGACGTCCGCCTCGAGCAGCGCCATGCGCACCTCGCGCAGCGCATCGGCAACGTTGGACTCGGTCAGGCGCGCTTCTCCACGCAGGGTCTTGATGACCCTGGACAAGCGGTTGGTCAGGTTATCGAGCATTCTGTAGTGTAAAATTTGGACATGTCCGACATTTTACTCTATGCGCTCACCTCGCTCCTGTACGCAGCGCTGGGATGGCATTTCTGGAACACGCGCTGGAGAGCCGGCGCCGAGGCGGCGGGCGAAGGGATGGGCATGGCCTCCTGGGAGCGCCTGGCCATACTCGCCCCGTTCATGCTGCATTCGTACCTGCTCTATGCCGAATTGTTTGCCGCGCCCGAACTGCGCTTCGGCTTTTCCCAAGCCCTGTCGGTGATGCTGTGGCTCACGGTGCTGATCTACTGGGCGGAAAGCCTGATCTACGACGTCAAGGGCATGCAGGCGCTGGTGCTCCCGCTCGCCGCGGTGTGCGCGCTGCTGCCGGCGTTCTTTGCCGGCCCGGAGACCCCGGCCTACACGCATACCTTCCAATTCAGAATCCATCTGCTGCTGGCGATGCTCGCCTATAGCCTGTTCACCATCGCCGCGCTGCATGCTGCCCTGATGGCGGTGCTGGAGCGGCGCCTGCACGGTGGTAAGCTTGCCGCGCCCTCCGGCGAGTCGCTAGCCGGACCTTGGGTCTCGCTGCCGCCGCTGATGACGCTGGAAGTGCTGCTGTTTCGGATCCTCACCCTGGGCTTCGTGCTGCTGACTTTGACGCTGGGCACCGGCTTCGTCTTTTCGGAGGAGTTGTTCGGCAAAATAGCGCGCTTCAATCACAAGACGGTGTTCGGGATCATCTCCTGGTTCATCTTCGGCGCGCTGCTGGTTGGCCGCTACGGCTGGGGTTGGCGCGGACGCACCGCGCTGCGCTGGACGCTCGCCGGCTTCGTCACGCTGCTGCTCGCCTATGTCGGCAGCATGTTCGTGCTTGAGGTTATACTGGGAAAGGTTTAGCCCCGAATGCACAGTGCAACGCGCCGCAACATGCCGACCAGGCCCCTGCCCGCCGCTTCTCGCTTCGTACCCTGCATTTTGCGCTTAGCGCTCGGCATTTAGCACCGCCTCATCCTCATACATGGACGACATCCCCGTATCGGCGCAGTTCGGCGCGCTGATAGTCCTGCTCATTCTCTCCGCGTTTTTCTCGCTCGCCGAGACCAGCATGATGGCGCTCAACCGCTATCGGCTGAAGCACCTGGTCAAGCAGGGACATCGTGGCGCGAGGCTGGCGCATGCTCTGCTCGCGCGCACCGACCAGCTGCTCGGTGTGATCCTTCTCGGTAACACTCTGGTGGCCGCGGGCGCTGCGACCCTGGCCGCGATGATCGCCCACCTCCTGCTGGGAGAGCACAAGTGGGTTCCCGGGGTGAGCGCAGTTGCGGTCACGCTTGCGCTGCTGATTTTTTCGGAGATCACGCCCAAGGTGATCGGCGCCGCACATGCCGAGCGCATCGCATTTGCGGTGAGCTACGTCCTCACGCCGCTGCTGAAACTCCTCTATCCGGTGGTATGGTTCGTCAATCTGTTCGTGTCCGCCCTGCTCGCGCTGCTGCGCATCAGAGCGCCTGCAGGCGGCGAGCCGCAACGCCTCTCCGCCGAGGAGCTGCGCTCGCTGGTACTGGAGGCGGGCCACTACATTCCGAAGAAGCACCGCAGCATCCTGGTCAACCTGTTCGATCTCGAGCGAATTACGGTCGAGGATGTGATGACCCCGCGCGCGCACATCGAAGCCATCGATCTGGAGGCGCCGCTGGAACTCATCGCCGAGCAGCTCGCCACCAGCTATCACACGCGGCTGCTGGTCTACCGCAACGAGCTCGGCAATATCGCCGGCATTCTGCACCTGCGCAAGGTGCTGGGGCTGATGCGCGAGGGCGATCTCGATCGCGACAAGCTCGCCGAACTGCTCACCGAGCCCTACTTCATTCCGGCGAGCACGCCGCTGTTCGCGCAGTTGCAGTACTTTCAGGAAAACCGCCAGCGTTTCGCCCTGGTGGTGGACGAGTATGGCGAATTGCAGGGCCTGATGACGCTGGAGGACATCATCGAGGAGATCATCGGCGAGTTCACCACCAACGCCCCGTCGGTGGCCACCATTCGCGCCTGGGACAAGAACGACAGCGCGCTGGTGGAAGGCGCGAGCCCCTTGCGCGAACTCAACCGCAAGCTCGGCCTCGCGCTGCCACTGGACGGACCGAAGACCCTGAATGGCCTGATCATCGAGCACTTTCAGGATATTCCGGAAGCCGGCGTCAGCCTGAAGATAGCCGGTGTACCGATAGAAATCGTACAAACCCAGGACCGCGTGGTAAAGACTGTACGCCTATTCAAACCCAAGTCGGAAGCGCTTCCGGCGCCTTGAAAATCCTGAACCTGCCGCGGGATGCGGGAGGGTAGCAAAGCTTGCACATATTCTGTTAAAACGTTATTGTCTTCAAATAATTAGGTGAATATCCTCAGGCTTTACAAAAAGCCTTGGGCAGTGCATCATGAATGCATCGCTAATACCATGAGCAGAATGCGTCGGAGGAATCCATGGCCACAGCCGCAGCCGTAGCGCGAAGAGACAGGATCAAGGACTTCACCTTCAATTGGGAGGGCAAGGACAAGTCCGGAAAGGTCATCAAAGGCGAGTTGCGCGCGCAGGGCGAGGCAGTGGTCAAGGCCACGCTGCGCCGTCAAGGCATCCTGATCACCAAGGTCAAGAAACAGCGCGCGGGCGGGGGTGGCAAAGTAACTGAAAAAGACGTCACGCTATTCACGCGCCAGCTCGCCACGATGATGAAAGCTGGCGTGCCGTTGCTCCAGTCCTTCGACATTGTCGGCAAGGGTCACCCCAACCCGGCGGTCGCGAGGCTACTGCTGTCCATCAAGACCGAGGTCGAGACCGGCTCGAGCCTGACCCAGGCGTTTCGCAAATAT
>JADGRR010000201.1 GCA_017880745.1 Burkholderiales bacterium | reverse complement strand
GCGGCGCGCGCCAGATAAACTGCGCGCACCCGGGCAAAAAAATCCAGGTTCTCCTGCTCGAAACGGTCCGGTGCAGCGGTTGTGGCCATACGCCTGCGCTTAGCCTCCTCTACCGAAAGGTCGAAAACCAGGGTCAAGTCGGGTTGTAAGCCATGATGGACCCAATTTTCCAGGCTTTCGATCTTTCCCAGATCCAGCCCCCGGCCGCCGCCCTGATAGGCGAAGGTGGCATCGGTAAAGCGGTCGGAAAGCACCCATTGTCCGTCCGCCAACGCGGGCAGGATCACTTTGTCCAGGTGTTCACGCCGCGCCGCGAACATCAGCAAGGTCTCGGTCTCGAGATGCATTGGCCGGGTGAGCAGCAGCTTGCGCAATTCTTCCCCGAGGGCTGTGCCGCCTGGCTCCCGTGTCACTACGACCCTCTTTCCGGCCGCTTGCAGACGCCCGGCGATCCAGTCCAGGTGGGTGCTCTTGCCCGCGCCGTCCACGCCTTCAAGCGTTATGAACTTTCCGCGCATCTCAGCGCCCTCCCCGCCGCTGATACTTGGCTACCGCGCGTTCATGCTCCGCCAGAGTACGCGAGAACTCGCTCGAGCCGTCGCCGCGGGCGACGAAATACAGAGCCGGGGTCTTCGCCGGGTTCAGCGCTGCCGCAAGCGAAGCCTGGCCGGGCATGGCGATGGGCGTCGGCGGCAGTCCGGCCCGTGTATAGGTATTATGGGGCGTATCGGCGAGCAGGTCTTTCTTGCGCAGGTTGCCGTCGAATTTTTCACCCAGGCCATAGATAACCGAGGGATCAGTCTGCAGCATCATGCCGATGCGCAGGCGATTCACGAACACGCCGCCGACCAGAGCGCGATCGGTTGCCTGCCCGGTTTCCTTCTCGATCACCGAAGCCATGATCAAGGCCTCATATGGGTTGCTATATGGCAGGTCCGGCGCGCGTTGCTGCCACGCGGCTTGAAGCTGCCTGTCCATCGCCTTGTACGCCCGTCTGAGTATGTCCAGATCGCTGGCGCCTTTGCCGTATAGATAGGTGTCAGGAAAGAACAGGCCTTCGGGATTTTGTCCGATCGCGCCCAACTGGGCCATGATCTGGGCATCGCTGAGTGCGGCGCTGTCATGCCTTACTCCGGGATCGGCGTTGAGTGCCGCACGCATCTGCCTGAAGGTCCAGCCCTCGATAAATACGACCTCCGCCTGGGTGACTTCTCCCGCGGTCAGCTTGTCGAGCAAAGCCAGCGGTGTGATGCCGCCGCCGACCTCGTAGCTGCCGGCCTTGATGGTTCCGGCCTTGCCCAGCAACCGGCCGAGCAGATTGAATCGCCAGGCGTTCAGCTCGACGCCGGATTCGACTATCTGTCGCGTCGCGCTTTTCAAGCTGCTGCCTGGTTTGATGGAGAAATCGGCGGGATCAGAACGCAGCTTTAGCGGGCTGAAGGCATACCAGCCCAAGCCTGCGACCGCCAGCAACGTTAAGCACAGTCCAAGGAGAAAAATGCGCTTGATCCATGACCACATTCTTTTGCGAGCTTGTCCGTGACGGGGTAACCGGAATTTCCAAACGCTATAATACCTGCGGAAGCTCTGATTAAGTCTCTGACGCAATCAGAGCTTCCGCTGCCCTGGGGGATTCACAAGGACGCATAGCCTCCGCGTTCAAACTATCCGTGCTTGAATTTCATTTTATCACGCATACTTTAGCCATAATCCAAGCTGTAGGACGCCGATGACTTCTGCCTGGCAGGACTTTTTGCTTGCGCGCGGTGCCCGCATCGACACGGGCGCGGTGAAGCATTTCGGCGACGCCGCGGCCGAGCTGCGCGCGGCCCGCGATGGCGGCATCGTCGCCCCGCTAACCCACTTGGGACTGTTAGGGTGCAGCGGCGAAGACGCGCAGGCCTTCCTGCACGGCCAACTCAGCAACGATGTCAAACAGCTCACCCCGGAGCGCAGCGAGTATGCCGGCTACTGCTCGGCCAAGGGGCGAATGCTGGCCAATTTTTTGTTGTGGCAGGAAGGCGAAGCGTACTACCTGCAGCTCGCGCGCTCCCTGTTGCCGGCGATGCAAAAACGGCTGGCGATGTTCGTGCTGCGCGCCAGGGTGAAACTGGCCGACGCCAGCGAGTCGCGTCCGGTCCTGGGCGTGGCTGGCGGCGCAGCCGTTGCAGCATTGCGGGAATTGTTCACCGCACTCCCGCGGGAGGCGCACCAGGTCGTCCACGATCCGGCTAATGGCACCTTGATTGCCCTGCCCGGCGCAAGGTTTCAGCTTATCGCCGAACTCGAATCGGCAAAGCGCCTGTGGGACAAGCTGGCCGCGGTGCTGACGCCGGTCGGCACACCGTGCTGGGAATGGCTGGAAATCAGAAACGGAATACCGCTGATCACGCCCGCAACCCAGGAGCAATTCGTGCCGCAGATGGCCAACATGGAACTCATTGGGGCGGTGGATTTCCAGAAGGGCTGTTACCCGGGGCAGGAAATCGTCGCCCGCACCCAGTACCTGGGCCAGCTCAAGCGCCGCATGGTCCTCGCACACGTAGCGGGAGACGTCATGCCGCAGCCCGGCGATGAGATTTTCAGCAGCGCCCTGGACGGACAGGCTAGCGGCATGGTGGTCAATGCCCAAGCCGCGCCGGATGGCGGCTACGATCTGCTCGCGGTGATCCGGACCGAGAGTATTACCGAGGCCACGGTGCGTTTCAAGTCCGCCGATGGACCAACGCTGACCATCCAGCCCCTGCCCTACCCGGTCTGAAGCCGCTCCGATGTGCCTGATCCTGATCGCGCATGGCGCGCACCCCGAATTTCCCCTGGTGATCGCAGCCAACCGCGACGAGTATTACCAACGACCCACGGCCAGGGCCGCGTTCTGGCAGGACCATCCGCAGGTACTTGCCGGACGCGACCTGGAGTGCATGGGCACCTGGCTGGGCGTGACGCGCGCGGGCCGCTTTGCCGCGCTGACCAATTTTCGCGATCCGCGCGAGCGCAAAACCGATGCGCCCTCGCGCGGTCGACTGGTGAGCAACTTTCTGCTGTCGGATCGGGAGCCGCGCGAATACCTCGAGGAAGTCGGTATGCAAGCGCAGCGTTTCAACGGGTTCAACCTGCTGGCCGGCGACAGCGACGGTGTTTACTATGTTTCCAGTCGCGAGGCCACGGTGCAAAAGCTGTCGCCGGGCATCCATGGGCTGTCGAACCACCTGCTCGATACCCCTTGGCCCAAAGTGACGCGCGGCAAGCGACGCCTGCAGGCGGTGCTGGCGGGCGAGCCGAACGCCGAAAGGCTGCTCGACCTGCTGCATGACCGGGAACCGGCGCCTGCGGGCGAGTTGCCAGATACCGGAGTCGGAGCGGACCTGGAGCGGGTGCTGTCGCCGGCACTGATCGTGTCGCCGCAATACGGAACGCGCGCTTCCACCGCGGTGCTGTTCGGAGGCGAGGGGAGCATCAGCTTCACCGAACGCACCATCCTGCCGGGCGGCAACATGGGTCCTACCGTCAGTTTGCGCTTCCACCTCGACCCGCGCTGAAATTGCGCTGCATGGGAACATGCGGAATGCCGGCCTCGATGAACTCGGGTCCCGCAAGCTCGAAGCCAAAACGCCGGTAGAATCCTGCAGCATAGGACTGCGCGTTCAAACGCGCGCTTGCGTGGCCGCGGTGGCGGGCATGCTCGACCAAGGCTTGCAGCAACAGCGCGCCCGCGCCCTTGCCGCGCCATTCCTTCAATACCGCCATGCGCCCGATGTGTCCATCGGGCAGCAGGCGCCCCGTCCCCACCACTGAACCATCGGCGGCATAGGCGAGCGCATGCTCGCAACCAGGGTCCTGGTCGTCCCATTCCAGCTCGAGCGGCACACCCTGCTCGCGCACGAACACCAACTCGCGTATGCGGCGGGCTTCGGCGCGGGCCTGGTCCCAGTTGCACAGGCGGATGGAGAAGGATTGCAGCGGCATGGCGGGTATAATACGCGCCTTCTTCAAGCGCTAAATCGGCCGTTTCAGAATTTCCGAGACGTCCCCTGGCTTCAGGGGAGCATGAGCGGATGTATCCCGACATTCTGATCAGGTTTTAAGCATGCACAGCCTCTGGGACGACCACGAAGCGGCGCAATTCCGGGGCGAACTCGAGTTGCGCGCCTATAGTTCGCGCCTGCTCGGGCGCGACAAGACGCTGGTGCTGCACGGCGGCGGGAATACCTCGGTCAAGGTGGTGCAGAAGAACTTGTTCGGCGAAGACGAAAATGTGCTGTACATCAAGGGCAGCGGCTGGGACCTGGAAACCATAGAGACGGCCGGTTTCGCGCCGGTGCAGCTGGACTATCTGCTGCGCTTGGCGCAGCTCGATGCGCTGTCGGACACGCAGATGGTGAACCAGCTGGCCACTCATATGCTCGTGTCGTCGGCGCCGGCACCTTCGATCGAGACCATTCTTCACGCTTGCCTGCCCCACAAATTCGTCGACCACACCCATGCCGACGCGGTATTGACCGTCACCAACGCTTGGGAGGGGGAACGCCGCATTCGTGAGATCTATGGCGATGCCGTCGTCATCATTCCTTACGTCATGCCTGGCTTCGATCTTGCCCGGTTGTGCGCCAAGGAGTATCCGCGCCAGGCCGGCGCCGGCACCATAGGCATGGTGCTCTTGAACCATGGCATTTTTTCATTCGGCGACAGCGCCAGGCAATCCTACGAGCGCATGATCGATCTGGTGCGCCGCGCCGAGGATTACCTCAAACGGGAGCGGGCCTGGGATATCCCGGCGCCTGGCGTCAGGCTCGCCCGGATCGGGATGCTGCAGCAGGCGCAACTGCGCCGCGCGCTGTCGGACGCGGCAGGCGCGCCCATGATCATGGCAACCCATGCGGACGAGCAGACGCTGGCGTTCGCCCAGCGCGCGGACTTGGGCACGCTGTCGCAGCAGGGGCCGGTGACGCCCGACCATATCATCCGCACCAAGCGCCTGCCGATGCTCGGCAAGGATGTGGACGCCTATACACGCGACTACAAGGCTTATTTCGACGAGCACGCGCCGCACGCCAAGGAACCCAAGACCATGCTCGATCCGGCGCCGCGCGTAGTGCTCGATCCGGGTTTCGGCCTGGCTGCGGCCGGCAGAACTGCGAAAGACGCGGCTGTAGTCGAAGAGTTGTATCGACACAGCATGCAGGTGATGCAGCGCTCGCAGGCTCTCGGCGGCTACCGCGCCCTGCCAGCGCGCGATCTCTTCGAGGTCGAGTACTGGGATCTGGAGCAGGCCAAGTTGAGAAAAGGCGGTACGCCGCCGCCCTACAGCGGCGAGATCGCCGTGGTCACCGGCGCAGCCTCGGGCATCGGCAAGGCTTGCGCCGAAGCCCTGCTCGAGCGCGGCGCAGCGGTAGTCGGACTGGATATCAATCCGATGGTCGAGACGATTTACCGGCGCAAGGACTTCCTCGGCCTGCGCTGCGACCTCACCGACGAGCATGCGCTCAAGCTTGCGCTCGAGCGCGCGGTTGTTGCGTACGGCGGCCTGGACATGCTGGTGCTGAACGCCGGCATTTTCGCGGCCAGCCGCAAGATCAGCGAGCTCGCCACCGACGAATGGCGCAAGGTCATGGCGATCAATCTCGACGCCAACCTCTACCTGCTGCGCGCCTGCCATCCCCTGCTCAAGCTCGCCCCCAACGGCGGGCGCGTGGTGGTCATCGGCTCCAAGAACGTGCCCGCACCCGGCCCCGGCGCGGCGGCGTATTCCGCCTCCAAGGCCGCGCTCAACCAGCTCGCCCGTGTCGCCGCGCTGGAATGGGGGGCGGACGGGATACACATCAACTCCGTACACCCGAACGCCGTGTTCGACACCGGCATCTGGACCGACGAGGTATTGTCGCAGCGGGCCAGGCACTATGGCCTAACGGTGGACGAGTACAAGACCAACAATGTGCTCAAGACCGAGGTCAGGAGCCGCGACGTCGCCGAACTGGCCGCCGAGATGTGCGGGCCGCTGTTCGCCAAGACCACTGCGGCTCAAGTGCCGGTGGATGGCGGCAACGAAAGGGTAATCTAAGAAGCCATTACGGAACTACCGAAATGGTCCCCGATCCAGGGAGCATGAGGGGATGCATTCCCTCATCGCCAAATGAGAGCTGAATCAATGC
>JADGRR010000200.1 GCA_017880745.1 Burkholderiales bacterium | reverse complement strand
CACGCCCTCGTCCGCCCCTCATGCTCGCCCGAATCAGGGGCCGTTTCAGTGATCCTGAAACGGTCCCTCAGGTGAAATAGGCGAGCAGGAACATGGCTGCGATAATGGCCACCACCCACCACAGTGGCGCCGCGCCGGGGGCGGTCTCGGCCGGAGCCGCCATTGGGGCCGGCCCGGCCATTTTCCGGTTGAAAGCGGCGAAGAAATCATCCGCCAGTTTTTTCGCCACGCCGTCGATCAGGCGCGAGCCGATCTGCGCCAGCTTGCCCCCCACTTGCGCTTTCACCGTATAGCTGAGCCGGGTACCCGCGCCCTCCGTCGCGAGCGACACTTTGGCCGAGCCCTTGGCGAAGCCCGCCGCTCCGCCCTGACCGTCGAAGGAAAGCGAGTACGAATTGGGCGGGTCGAGGTCGGCGAGTAGCAGCTTGCCGCGGAACCTGGCCTTCACCGGGCCGATCGCCGCAGTCGTCACAATCGCGTATTCGGCGCCGGCCAGCTTTTCGATCGACTCGCAGCCGGAAATGCAGGACTTGAGCACGTCGGGATCGTTCAAGCCGCGCCAGACTGCGCCCTGTGCTGCGGGGATGGTCTGCTCGCCGGTCATTTCCATGATCCTGATTCCTTGGTTGTTTCAAAATGAGGGGATACCTCCGCGCATGCTCCCCTAAATCAGCCGCCTAACGGTAATTCTGTTAGGCGCTCTTCGTGATTCAGGCGGCGATTCTACCGGAATGGCGCTGCCACTTGCCGTGCTCCAGTTCGCGCGCGAGTTCGACCAGGCTCTCGATGTTGTGCACCGGCATGAAGGCGTCCACGTGCGGCAGCATGGCGCGCACGCCGGACGGTCGCGGCTGAAACCCCTCGTAGCGCAACAGCGGGTTGAGCCAGACGAGCTTGCGGCAGGACTTGTGCAGGCGCTCCATCTCCGTGCCGAGGCCTTCGCCGACGTCGCGGTCGAGGCCGTCCGATATCAGGAGCACCACGGCGTTCTGACCGAGCAGGCGCCGCGACCACTTGCGGTTGAATTCGGCGAGGCATACGCCGATGCGCGTGCCGCCGGCCCAGTCCTGGATCGCCGACGCTACCCGGTTCATGGCGATGTCCACGTCGCGGTTCCGGAGGTGGCGGGTAATGTTGGTGAGCCGCGTGCCGAACACCAGGGTGTGCACGCGGTCGCGGTCGTTGGTGATCGCGTGCAGGAAATGCAGGAACATGCGCGAGTAGCGGCTCATGCTGCCGGAGATGTCGCACAGCACCACCAGCGGCGGATGCCGGGTGATGCGCGAGCGGCGCTTCAGCGCGATGATCTGCGCCCCGCCCCGCATGCTCGCGCGCAGCGTCGCCGGCAGGTCGATGCGCGCCCCCCGGGCATCGGGGCGAAAGCGGCGCGTCTGCACTTCGGGAATCGGCAGGCGCAGGCGCGCGATCAGTTTTTTCGCCTGCGCCAGCTCGGCGCCGGTCATGGTCTCGAAGTCCGCGTGCTGCAGCAGTTCGCTCTGGGAAAAGGTAAGGCTGGCGTCGATCTCGATTTGCTGCTCTTCCTGTTGCGCCTCTTCGCGCTTGGCATACAGCGCCTCCGACAGACGGTTACTCGCCGCAGGCGTCTCGGCCTGGCCGGCGCGGCCGTAGATCTGCGGCAACAGCAGGCTCATGATGCGCTCGAGCATCTGCGGGTCGCGCCAGAAGATGTGAAACGCCTGATCGAACAGATCCTGTTGCTCGCGCTTGGACAGGAACACCGCCGCCAGCGTCCAGTAGAAATCCTCGCGCCGCTCGATGCCCGCGGTCTGGAGCGCCCGCAATGCGTCGATCACCCGGTCCGGGCCGATGGGCAGGCCGGCGGCACGCAGCACGCGGGCGAAATGCATGACGTTTTCCGCTAATTTGCCTGAAGCCATGCGCTATTATACGGGGTCGCCCTCCGCTCGCAGTCAAAGCCATGCACGACGTCATCCTCGGTCACCCTAATTGCCCCATTCTTGCCGTGAAGTGCAGATAAAGTCAGCCGAATGAATTTCTTCTCCAAGCTGTACTACAAATTGCGCAAGATGTGGAAGGTGATCCAGCTCTATCTGGTCATCGCCGGACCGGGCATCGTGGTCATGGTCGCCGACAACGATGCCGGCGGCATCACCACCTACGCCGCCACGGGCGCCAAGTACGGCTACCACCTGATCTGGTTCCTGCTGCTCCTGATCCCGGTGGCCTATTACGTACAGGAGATGACGGTGCGTCTGGGCGCGGTCACCAAGCGCGGCCTTGCGGAGGCGATTTTCGACGGTTTTGGCGCTACCTGGGGCTGGTTCTCGCTCGTCGACCTGATGCTGGTGAACTGGCTGACGCTGGTCACCGAATTCATCGGCATGACCGCTGCCCTCCACATATTCGGGGTGCCGCCCTGGCTGACGGTGACCGGCGTGGTCCTGCTGATGGCCATCATCGTCCTGAACGGCCGCTACTGGACCTGGGAGAAGATCGCGCTCCTGTTCTGCGCCCTGAACCTGATCTACATTCCGGGCGCGTTCATGATCCATCCCTCGGTTTCGGACATTCTTAAAGACGGGCTGATCCCGAACTTCCCGGGTGGCTTCAACGGTCAGCTGTTCTTTTTCCTCATGGCCAACATCGGCACCACCATCGCGCCGTGGATGCTGTTTTTCCAGCAAAGCGCGGTGGTGGACAAGGGCATGCAGGAAAAGGACATTCCCTGGGGCAAATTCGATACCCTGCTCGGATCCGCGCTCACCGTCGTGGTGGCGATTTTCATCGTCATCGTCACCGGCACCACCCTGAGCGGCACCGACATCGAAAGCGCCGGACAGGCGGCCGAGCACCTGATGCAGACCGACCGCTATGTCGGCACGTTCATGGCCATCGGCTTGTTCGACGCCGGCCTGCTCGGCGCCATCTGCATTTCGCTCGCGAGTTCCTGGGCCTTCGGCGAAATTTTCGGCTGGGCGCACTCGCTCAACCAGAACATCAAGCAGGCGCCCTGGTTCTACGCCAGCTATTTCTTCGCCCTGATCACTTCCGGCCTGGTGGTGCTGATCCCGGGCGCGCCCCTGGTGCTGATCACGCTGTTCGTGCAGGTGATCGCGGTGACGCTGCTGCCGGCGGCGCTGGTGTTCCTGATCCTGCTGCTCAACGACCGGCCGACGATGGGCGACTACCGCAACAGCGGCTGGCAGAACCTGATCGGCGGATTCATCGTCGCCGCCATCATCGTGTTGTCCTCGCTCTACGGGATCAGCGTCATGTTCCCGAACCTGTTCCAGTAGCGGGAGACGCGACTATGCGCGCCAGCCTGAAACGCCTGTTTCGCAAGATCGGAGAAATCAACCATCGCTATCGCGAGCCGCGCATCGCAATGTCGCGCGGGGTGAAAGCCTCGCTGCTGTTTCTGCGCATCTATCTTCTGTTCCTGGTGTGCCTGATGGTGTACAAGTTCATTCTGCTGTTGAACTGAGGGAGAGGCAGCGATGGTCGCCGCACTCGAGCATGAGTTTTTCCTGGGGGAAATACTGGGGCGCAAGGTGTACCTCAAGTCCGAGAAAATCGGCCGGCTGGACGATCTGGTGATCGTCGAAACCGGCAAGATTCCCGAGGTCACCCATCTGGTCGTTAGCCGCTCGTTCGGCTATCCGTCGCTGTTGCTGCCCTGGGACAGGATCGCCTTGATCTCGAATACCGAGATCGTGGCCGACGTGGCCAATGCCACCGATTACGAGAGGGCGCCGCCGGCGGGATCCATTCTGCTCAAGGATCACATTCTCGACAAGAAAATCCTCGACATGGACGACCACGAAGTGGAAGTCGTCTACGACGTCAAACTGGTGCTGCAAAATGGCAAGCTCTACGCCAGCGAAGTCGATTTCAGCCGCTATCGCCTGCTGCGGCGGCTGGGGCTGAAGAAATTGGCGAGTTTCATGGTCCGGCACAATGAAATGGCCACGGTCTCCTGGATGTACGTCCAGCCCCTGCCGGAGCATATCGGCAGTTTTTCCGGCAGCGTCAAGCTCAAGGTGCTGAAAGACAAGCTGCACGACATCCATCCGGTCGATCTGGCCGATATCCTGGAAGAGCTCGACAGCCAGCAGCGCATGGCCATTTTCAGCGAACTCGAGCCGGAGCATGCTTCGGACACCCTGGAAGAGGTCGAGCCGCGCGTGCAGCGCGAGCTCATCAGCGCGATGAAACTGGAGGCTGCCGCCAAGCTCATCAACGAGATGAGCGCCGCCCAGGCGGCGGACATCCTGGCGATCCTGCCGACCGCCGAGGCCGACGAGATCCTCAAGCTGATCGACAAGGACAGCGCGCCGATGGTGCAGCAGATCATCGAGGGCCACGACGAGAATATCCTGCTGTTCGCCACGCAGCAATACGTCAAGATGCCCGAACCGACCCCGGTCAGGGACGCGCTTAACGACTACCGCGACATCGCGCGCAAAATGGACGTGGCCGTGTACGTCTATGCCACGGACGCGAGGAATACGCTGCGCGGCGTGGTCGATCTGCGCGAATTGATCGTGGCGGAGCCTGGACAGACGATCGGGGAAATCATGACCGACAACGTGATCTCGCTGAACCCGGATGACACGCTGCAGGACGCCGTGGACATGTTCGGGCGCTACGGTTTTCGCGCCATCCCGGTCACCGACAACGAGGAACGCTTGTTGGGCGTAGTGTCCTTCGATGATATCAAGGGCATCACGCCGAGGCTGGACTAGGGCTGCTTTTGTACGGGATTGAGCGCCGCAGGTCGAGGTGCAGCATTATGTCCGTCAGTGTCGACGGTCGGACATTGCGCGCTCTGCGCGCCAACCGTGTTTTCCCTGTACGGATGAAAAGCGTATCCGTACAGGGAAAACACGGTTATGGATAAAAGCAAAGGCGGTTTGGGGTTGGTTCTTATCCAAGATCGCCGATTGCGTGCGGACAGTTTCATCGTCCGCGCAAGTTCGATCACTGCAACTCGATGTGTCGTCCTAGGTCGATCGATGCCGACGTAACGGCCATTGCGCGCTGCGAGCGCCAACCGTGTTTTCTGAACGGATAAAAGCATCCGTTCGGAAAACACGGTTGTGGTTGACACCAAACACTTCGTGGGGGGGTATACAAGATCGTCGATTGCGCGCGGATGTGCTTTTCATCCGTGCGCAATCGACGATCCGCGCGGACGGACCGCCGTCCGCGCAAGTTGGATCGCTGCAGCTCGATGTATCCGCGTGCGTCCGCCGATGTTGGCGCGCTTATCCCTTGCGCTTCGCCGCCGGGCGCGCCAGCAGGCTCTCGCGCGCGAGCAGCGCCAGGCCCGGCGACGCCACGACAAGGTGCTTGTTCGCATAGGCCTCATGATTGCGCTCGACATCCTTCAGGCGGTACACATAATTGACCATCAGGCCGGCCGAACGCGCCATGCCCGCCTTGGAGGAGTCGGCGAGCCAGTTGAGGCGTTCCATGCGCGCGCCGTTGCCCAGATGAAAGCGGGCCACGGCATCGGCCGGTTCGCCCTCGTGTTTGGCGTGTTGCAGGTAGTGCGCGCACAGCCGCATCAATTCGGTCCGCAGAGGCGTGCCCGGGCCGGCGCGTTCGATCCAATCGGCGTCGGCCAGCGCGCCTGCGAATTCGGACAACTCGGCGTGCGTGGCGGCGGTGTCGGCGAGCCAGTTGCGGAATCCCGGTATGGGCGAGAGCGTGGCGAACGTCTTGAGGCGCGGGAATTCGCGGCCCAGGTCCGCCACCACCTGCTTGATCAGAAAATTGCCGAAAGAGATGCCGCGCAGGCCTTCCTGGCAGTTGGTGATGGAGTAGAAGACGGCCGTGTCCGCGGCGGCCGGATCGACTACCGGCGAGTCGGGGTCGAGCAGCGGCTGCACCTGCTCGCTCATGCCTTTGGCGAGCGCAACTTCGATGAAAATGATCGGCTCGTCGGGCAGCGCCGGATGGAAAAAGGCGTAGCAGCGGCGGTCGGATTCCAGCCGGCGGCGCAAGTCGCGCCAGCCCTGAATCTCGTGCACCGCCTCGTAGTGCATGAGCTTTTCCAGCACCAGCGCCGGGGTGCGCCAGTCGATGCGCTGCAGCGACAAGAACCCGCGGTTGAACCAGGAGCCGAGCAGATGGACCATGTCGGCATCGATGCCCGCCCAGTGGG
>JADGRR010000199.1 GCA_017880745.1 Burkholderiales bacterium | reverse complement strand
GTGGATGGATCCCCACAAGGGTGGATTCCAGGTGTGGCGGATTGGGGTATCGGTGAAATCCCCCAGCATGTCTCTCGATGGAACCCCACAAGGGTGGTTCTGTCTCGAGGCTAACCCGGACTGCAGATGCGCTTACTGGCAAGGACGCTCGCGAATGCAAGCAGAGTGAAATCGCAATCAGCAATCAATGAAGGAGCAAGAACATGAGCAACCAGAAAGGGAAAGCCGCATGTCCAGCATTGGTCTTTCGATGGCGATCGTCACGCCGCTCAGCATGGTCATGAGGCTGTCCGATCCAGTGGCAAGGCCCGTATGACTTGCACACAAAAGACATTTAGCAGCACCCCGACTAATCATTTTGCAAAGGAATAGAAAATGAATTCGCGTGAAAAACTGATCCAACGGACGATGGATGTGCAAAGAGAAATCACCCAGGCGGGGCTCGAACGCCGCGACCTGCTGAAGCTGGGTTTGCACAGCGCCGGCACCGATATGTTGCTGCCGATCTCGGGCTTGAGCATGCGCACAGCGCGGACACTTGGGCAGAAAGGATGCAACTACGAAATCAGCGAATGCCTTGGACGGCGTCATTCCAGACGGGCGAGATTTCGCAGGTTCCATCTGTAGCTCGTAGTTTCGAACTATTAATTCGTCATTTCATTCTAGGAGTAAGTCATGAAACGCACTACTGTAGGAATTCCCCGCCATGCGCGGGAAATGTTAAATCGCTGGCTTCTGGTGCTGTTGGCCATGATGTGCCTCATGGTCGCGAGTCCTTCAATGGCAAAAAGGGCGAACGGCGGATTGCCGGGAGGCGTTTTAGTGCCGCCCGTAAACGCGCCGGCTGCGGTCCCACCGCAGTTCGACCTCGTCGGCTACATCGAGAATGCCACGCTCGACACCACCTTCACCCTCTGTCCCAACCTGCCGGTGAAGGACCCAAGGCTGGCGGGCGGCACGGTCACGATAAACGGCCACACCATCATCGTGCCTTGCAATACCATCCTGCAGATGCCGGCCTTCGCGCTGACCTGGGCCGACCTGTGGACCATGGCGCCGAGGGACACGACGCCCACCGGCTCCGGATTGTCGCTGTCTGACGTAGTGACACCCGGCGCACTAGGGCTGCTCAACACGCCATGGGCCGACCCGACGACCGGTTTGCCGACCAGCTACAACGCCGCCTTGCCCGCGCATGAACTCCATGTTCAAGGCAACGTCATCAACGGGCAGTACATCGCCGGCTTGATGTTCATCTCGCAGCAGTCGTTGAACAGCGGCGAGGGCATCATCAGCTGCATCGACTACGCCACCGGCGAAATGCAGTTGGGCGGCACGCCTCTGCCAACCGGCTCGCTCTGTCCGACGCCGGCGCAGCTTGCGGCGAGTGGCCAGAAGGTCGCGCGCGTTCGCATGAACGACCCCATCGGCCGCTTCGGCATCGTGCATGGCGGACCCGCCAGCGTGGGTGCCGACGTGATCGAGCCCGGCTATGACCCGCGCTTTACCGCCGACACGGACAATCAGACCATGGCTTCCGCGCTTGGCTACCCCGTCTGCATTCCGAGCATCAACCCGGTCAATGCAATCGCGGATCCGAAAAACGGGGCGGTGATCGCGGCTGGAATCGATCCGCTGTGCCCGATGTACAACCGACCGATCGCGCCGAATTGCAAATCGTTCGATCCGCTGACGCTGATTCCGGCATTTGGCGGCCAGGCCGCCGGCTACTGCACCACCTACGTCATGGATCCGCCGGGCGCACACGCGCTCAAGCCCGACGCAACCGATCCGACCGTGGCTGCACCCTTGGTGATCGGCGATACCATCATCTTCATGGGCACCCTGAAGGCGGATGCGAACGGGCCGTATATTTCGGCCCACACCATCCAAGCCAACTTGGGGATCTATACCCAACCCCACACGCAACCTGCCTATGCTTGGGTGGAAAGCGTATTAGTTGGAACCGGCGGCGGCACAGTCGGTGGTATCGCAGTGGAGTCAACCAACAGGCTCGCCTGGGTGGGCTTTTCCACCGACCCGACCGAGCTGGTCGATTTCTTCTCGGTGCATCAGGATCCGGTGTCCGGCGCATCCTCGGAATTCTACCTCGGCACATTTGACCCCTGCTGCGTTCCGCTGGGACGTTTTCGCTCGCCCGTCAACAATCTCGGCGTTTTCGGCGACCCACAGCGCAACTACCGCGCGGTGAGCCGCACCGCATGCCAGCCGCCCGGCGTAAATGGTCCGCTGACCCCGCAGCTGCAGGCGATCTGCCACATGGATCCTTTGGTCAATCCGAATGGGACCGAGAAGCAGGCTGTGATCGCGCCACAGGGCAACGGCCTCATCCCGAACCAGTTTACGCTGCCCAATTTCAATTTCATCTTTGGTGAGAACCTCGCTTTTGGCGGACCGGTCATTCCGGCCAACTTCCAGGACCTGCCGTTCCTGTTCTGCGGTTCCGGCCCGGTCGGCGGACCCGGCACAGCCACGACCGTGGTCGGGCAACTCGATCCGGCCCCCTGGGCGCTTCCCATGGCGGACCCGGTTTTCCACTCGGTCCTGTGTCCGACTGCGGCTGCTGTTGGCACTGGCGCCATAGCCAACCTCCCGCCTGCGCCGAAACCTCCGGTCCTCACTTCGGTGACGGCTACCCCGGCGAGCACCGTAGTCGGCGTTCTGACGACGGTGAAACTCGTCGCCACGGCAACCGACCCGAACACACCGGCGAATCTGGCCTACGCGTGGACGGTCCCGGCCGGGGTTACCATGTCCTGTGGTACCTGCCTCGTTCCCAACGCGGCTTGGAGCACGGTCACGGCGACGTTCAATTCGGCTGTTGCCGGCACGCTGACTTTCGGCGTCACGGTGGTCAACGGCGTATTGCCTAACGCTACGGGCAGCGTCGGGGTCGTGGTGGCGCCAGCCACAGCCAAAGCGCCTACGCTGAAGAGCTTCACCTCCAGCGCAGGGTCTGCGAATGGCGGTGTCACGCTCACCTTGACCGGGATAGGCAACACCAACCCCACTGGCGGGAAGGTGACGTTCAGCTTCAAGCAGACCGGCGGACCGGCGGTGCTTTTGAACAATGCACCCCTGCCGCTCGGCCAGCCCATCCCGATTACGAGCACTTCGGGTGTGGCTCCGGCTGATCAGACGGCCAAGGCGACCTTCGTTGTGCCCTTCATCCCGGCCAAGGCGAACCTGACCTTCCAGGCTTGCGTGACGGACACCACGTTTGGGTTGGTTACCTGCGGCAGCGCGACGGCGGTCACGGTCTCGGTCAATCCGGTGCCGGCCGACACGGTCGCCTTCACCACGGTGACGTATCGCCCGATCGTGAGCAGAGTTGGAGCGCCGGCTGATCTTGGCAAGTTCCAAGTCCTGGCCACTTCGTCGACGGGAGCGAACCCGCCCCCTGGCATGACGATGACCGTGACCTACTCCAACAGCACGTTGCCTGCGAACGTTCCTGGCAGCACGACCCTGCCGCTGACGCTGCCGCTGCTGTTCACGCCGGCCGATTTGCCGGGCACGTTGACGCCGACGTGCGGAGCGACACCGTGCTGGTTCGGCACTATCCTGGGTGTCATTCAAGACACGAGCGTGACGCCTGCGGTTCTGGTGAATCCGGATCTGGTGACGCTCAAGTCGAGCCTCGGCGGTACGGCTACGATCACCCCGGCCAATCCGTTGTTCACGATCCGGTAAGTGACGGAGAAGCAAACCGCCTAGCCCTTCCACGGAGACTGCCCTCGCGGCAGTCTCCGCCGGGCCGAGCAAAGTTCCAAGAACCAACGACTCCCCCTCGGGGCGGCACGGATTGCGTGCCGCCCCATTTTTTTTGTTCCGCTGCCAATGCTCCACTTGCCGCGTCGCTCCGAGGCGTGTCAGCTTCTTTTCGAAGGCGGATAGTCCCCGCCGGTTTATACCGACGAAACAGTAGTGATCTCCGTTGCGGCGCGATCGGCATAAATCATCGTGTACAACTCGCGCTGACCAGTCTAGCCAAACCAATTTCTCGTCTGGATAAGCATTCGGAGAGGTTTTTCCCTGATCAATCGATGACGTGTAGGCTGGCCAATCTGCGCTGCGCAGCAACACACTGGCGGGGTAACCATCTACGTGCAATGCGTGTACAGACTCACGGCAATCAGAAAAGCAGAGGCTCGCATCGGTTGACCTTGCTAGCGTGATAGTCAAAGCGCGAAGGCCTGCCGTATACTCAAAACTGGCAGGTTTTCTTTCGCCCTCTCGGAACCGCCCTCAGCCCTTGATGATCCGCGGCAGCAGCATCTGGTGGCGCGGGCAGATCGACTTCGGGTTCTGGTACACCGCGCCGGCAAACGCCTTCAGATATCCGCGCAGCGCTTTCAGATCCACGATCTCGTCGACAAAACCGTAGCGCGCGCAGTACGCCGGGCGCGAGGTATCGTAATACTTCTGCGCCATTTCGTTCATCTTCTGCGCCAGCGGCTCGAGCGGTTTGCCCGAGTCCTTGTCCTTGATCGCGCGGCGGGCGTAAGTCGCCACCGCCGCGGTCTCGCCGTGCATGACGTAGATCTCGGTGGCCGCCGTGCCCAGGGTGAACGCGTTCTGGCGATTGGCCGTGGGTCCGCCCATGATGTAGTGGGCCGCCGCGCTGCCCTTCCTCAGCACGACCAGCATCATCGGCACGTCGGCCTGCTGGATCGAGTAGACCAGCGACTGTCCGAGGCCGAGCAGCTCCGCCTTTTCCGCGATATCGCCCACGTCGATGCCGGTCGTGTCCTGGAACCAGATCACCGGCACCCGGTCGCGGGCGCAAAGGGTCACGAACTCGTTCATCTTGATCAGGCCCTGGCGGTAGAGCTTGCCGCCGATACCGGGATAATCTGCGTACTCGGGATAGCCCTTGGGCAACAGCCCCTGCCGGTTGCCGATGGCGCCGACCAGCATGCCGTCGATTTTCACCAGGCCGGTGTATACCTCCGGCCCGTAGCCCGGCCGGAACTCCATGTGCTCGCTCGCGTCGACCAGGCGCGCGAGAATGTCGTCGAATGAATAATCGGACTTCTGATTGAACGGCAACAGGTGGTAGAGGTCCGCAGCCGGAAGCTGCGGCTCGGCGGGCTCGGCCACGCGGAAGAACTTCGGGTCATACGCCGGAATCATGCGCATGTATTCCTTGATGCCGTCGAGCACCCCATTTTCCTCGTCGTACACACGGGTGAAGAAGCCGGTCGCATCGTAATGTGTGGAAGCGCTGCCCGGCGGCTTGTCTTTCATGTTGCGCGTAACGGCGATCAACTGCTCCAGCCCCGCGACATCGAAGCCGCCCTGGGGCGACATGCCCGAAACGATGCCCACGCCGCCCACGGCGATATTGGCGTCCTTGTGCGCGATCAGGATAGTCGGGCTGATCGCCTGGTAGCCGCCGCCGGCCGGATTGGTGCCGTAGATGCCGGCGAGGACCGGAATGCCGGCCTGCTCCAGCTCGGCGTGACGGAAGAAGGGCGCGCCCGAACCGCGGCGGTCGGCATAGAACTTCTCCTGGTCGGGAAGTTTCACGCCGCTGCAGTTCACCAGCCACACCAGCGGGATATGCAGCCGCTTGGCGAGGTTGGTCACGCGCAGGATATTGTCGGGCTGTCCGGCGATCCAGGCACCGGCAAGGACTTTGTTGTCGAAACCGATGATCACCGCCCAGCGGCCGCCGATCTTGCCCAGGCCGTCGACCACGTTGGTCGTGCCCTCTTCGTTGTCCGCCGGATTGTAGAGGCTGTGCAGCGGCTGCCAGGTGCCCGGATCGACGAGATATTCCAGACGCTGCCACACGGTCAGCCCGCCGCGCTCGTTGATCTTGGCCGTGGGTAGCCCGACCTCCTCCACCGCCTTCTTCGCCGCTGCGATCTCGCCTTCGATCGCCTCGAGCTTGGCCCGGCTCTCCTGCGTGCGCGCGATGCGGTTTTCCTTCAGCGGCTTGCCGAAGCCCGGCATTTTTTCAAAATACGGTCTCATTCGGATTCTTCCCTCAATGTAGATATAGCGCTGCGGAAAAAAGGGGGGCAAAGCACCTTGGCTCTGCCCCCTTTTCCCGTTTCGCCTCTTCCCCTCTTTCCCTATTCGCGATTGGGCGTAGCCCCGCAGGCCATGCCCGAGATGATGATCTTCTGGATGTTGGA
>JADGRR010000198.1 GCA_017880745.1 Burkholderiales bacterium | reverse complement strand
ACAATTTATCGAGGTCGTCGCCATTCTTGCGAACTCGTGGCTCATAAAAGACTAAGGGGGATAGATCCGATTATGCGGGTATGCCGATGACGCCGCTCTGCACCAGCGCCTCGATCCGCTCCGGCGACAGGCCCAAACCTCTTAGCACCTGGCGCGAATGTTCGCCCAGCAGCGGCGGCGGCGTGTTCACGCTGCCCGGATTCGCCGAGAGTTTGATCGGCAAGCCTGCCATGCGCAGCCGGCCGATGGTCGGATGGTCGAGCTCGACGATCATGTCGCGCGCCGCAACCTGCGGGTCGGCAACGACCTTGTCGATGGAATTGACCGAGGTGCAGGGCACGCCTTCCGCGCTCAGCCGCCCGACCCAATCGTCGACCGTGCGCGTGACGAAAACCTCGGCCAGCATCGGAATCAGCGTCGCGCGGTTGGCGGCGCGACAGCTGGAATCGGCGAAGCGTTCATCGTCGGCCCACTGCGGGCGTTCGATCGCGCGGCACACGCCTTGCCACATGCGCGGGGTGAACGCGGCCACCACGACCCAGTCGTCCTTTGCCTGGAATGCCTGATACGGCACCGAGAGTTGCGAACTGGCGCCGCGCCTCACGGGCGCGCGTCCGGTGGCGAAATAGGAGGTCAGGTGATAGGACAGCATCGCGAGTTGGCCCTCGAGCAGCGAGGTGTCCACGCGCTGCCCGCGGCCGCTGTGCGCTCGCGCCTGGAGCGCGAGCAGCACGCCGATCACGCCGAACATGCCGGCGCCGACGTCGGCGATGGAGATTCCCGCCTTCACCGGTCCGCGGCCTTCTTCCCCGGTGATGCTCATGTTTCCCGAAAACGCCTGCATGAAGATATCGTTGGCGCGGTCGTGGGCGCGGGGGCCGTTGGGGCCGAAGCCGCTGATGCTGCAGTAGATGAGCCGCGGGTTGATTGCGGCCAGCGCCTCGTAGCCGAGGCCGAGCTTGTCCAGGGCGCCGACGCGGTAGTTGTCGATCAGCACGTCGGCGCCCGCAGCGAGTTCCTGCAGCAGGGCCGCGCCTTCCGCGCTCTTGAGATCGATCGCGAGGCTTTGCTTGTTGCGGTTGGCGGCAGCGAAGTAGTACGAAACCTCGCCCGGGAAATAGGGCGGCCAGTGGCGGCTTTCGTCACCTTCGCCCACGCGCTCGATCTTCACCACCTCGGCGCCGTAGTCGGCGAGCGTCATGCCGCAAAACGGGCCGGCCATGGCAAGGCCGATCTCGATCACCTTGATGCCGGCGAGGGGCGCTTCGCCCTCGGAATGGACCATGACAACGGCTTCCGTTATTATTCGCTATGCTAATAATTTGTTTATACAGCGAATGATGTTAGGGAGTGGGGTGGGCTTTGTCAATGCGGCGCGTGCGTAGCCGACGTGGTGCAAGTGGGTTCGTGCGGCAGCCCTGGCTACCGGCGAAGTGGGATAGAGAGGCAGACGTGGTGGTCGTCGGTTTCGGCGGTGCAGGCGCTGCGACCGCGATCACGGCGCACGACCTGGGCGCCAAAGTCCTGCTTCTGGAGAAGGCGCCCGAAGGAGAGGAGGGCGGCAATACGCGCGTGGCCGCGCAGGGCTATCTCAACGTATCGGACGTGGACAAGGCCATCGCCTATCTCGACGCAATGTGCGGGCCCTTCAAGGTTCCACCGGAAATGGTGCGGGTGTGGGCGCAGGAGGTGAGCAGGAACAACGACTGGATCGCGAGCATCGGGGGTGATCCGCAGGAGCACCAGTTCCCGCCCGCGGGCATCGAGTTTCCGCAGTTCCCCGGCTCGGACTGTGTCCACAAGTTTCATCATGGAGACATCCTGGGATATTCGAATACCTGGAAGTTTCTTGAACGCGCCGTGAAGCAAAGGCCAATCGATGTTCTCTACGAAGCTCCGGGGCGGGAGTTGATCCAGGACGGCGTCACCAGGGAAATCCTCGGTATCCGGGCCGAGCAGCGCGGAAAGTCGATCTGCGTAAAAGCGCGCAAGGCCGTCGTCCTCACCTGCGGCGGCTTCGAAAACAACCAGGAGATGATCAGGAACTACCTGCCCGGCATTCCCTATTGCTACACTTCGGGCACCCCTTATAACGAGGGCGACGGCGTCAAGATGGGCCAGTCCGTGGGAGCGGACCTGTGGCATATGAACAACTACGCCGGCCCTTCGATGGCGCTGAAAGCGCCCGAGTACAAGACGACCTTTTCGATGACGCCGCTGCACTTTGGCCACGAGCAGCAAGGCGGCATGATCGTCGTCGGCCCCGACGCGAATCGGTTCACCAACGAAAAGCTCAGGACCCTGCATGGAAAGATCAAGAAGAACGGCCGCTGGGGTCCGCCGCCCGTGCCCTGTCCCATGTTCATGGTGTTCGACCATGCGCTTTTCAGCTGCGGCCCGCTTTACGACAAGAAACCCGTGATGGGCTGGGGCCGGATCGTCGAGCGCTACGACTGGAGCGACGACAACACCGCCGAATTGGAACGCGGTTGGATCAAGCAGGCCGGGACCGTCGCAGCGCTCGCTCGCGCCATGGGACTGGATCCGCTCGCTCTCGAAGAATCCGTCAAGCGCTGGAACAGCAGCTGCGACAGCGGCAAAGACCAGGAATTTGGCCGGAGCAAAATGCTGGTTCCTTTCACGCAGCCGCCCTTCTACGCCATCGAGCTCTCCCCGTCCATGCTCAACACGCAGGGCGGGCCGCGGCGCAACGAGAAGGGTCAGATCGTCCGGCCGGACAATACGCCCATACCGAGGCTCTACAGCTCGGGCGAACTCGGGTCGATCTACAGCTACCTGTATCAGGGCACCGGCAATATCGGCGAATGCCTGGCGTTCGGCCGCATCAGCGCTCGCAACGCGGTCGCAGAATCGGCTTGGGACGAATAGGAGCGATGCCCCTGCGCAAACCCGCGCGCTGAGGGAAATGGGCCAAGTGGTGGCACCGGCGCGCTTTTTGAGGCAAAATCTCTCATAAGCACTTGATGGCCGCGGATTTTCGGGCCTTATTCTGCAGTGCGTGAATTACGGCTTCGTGTTCACCGGAGATTTGAGGAAAGCGCATGGCGGAGATTCCGCTCATCCTGACACTCGACTTCCACGGCGTCCCGCACCGCTGGGTCACCTGGCAGCAGTCCTGCTATTACTACGCCAAGAACCTGGTGGCCTGGACGTTGGGCGAAAGCGCGTTCACTGTTTATGGCGGCATCTCGCGCAGGACCGGCGAGCGCTCCAGCATCACCACCAACTCCATCATCGCCATCAAGGGCAAGGCGATGGCGGCCAGGGGCTTCTCCCAGGTGCCGCCGCTCAACAATCGCGAGCTGTTCCGCCGCGACCGCCATATTTGCGCCTACTGCGGTGCCGAGTTCGGATACTTGCGTCTCACCCGCGACCACATCACGCCGCTGTCGCGCGGCGGCCGCGACCACTGGATGAACGTGGTCTCGGCCTGCCGCCACTGCAACGGGGCCAAGCGCAATCGCAAGCCCGAGGAAGCCGGCATGGAATTGTTATATACGCCTTATGTGCCGAACAAGGCCGAGTATCTGATCCTCACCAACCGCAAGATCCTTTCCGACCAGATGGGTTTCCTGGTCCAGCACGTCACCGCGCATAGCCGCGTCATGCCGCACGCCGTAGTGCGCGCCTAGCTTGGCTCAGGATTTCTGGCGCCACTCCGGTTTTCATTTGCTCCGCCGCGACGCGAGCGGGCGGCTCATCGTCACCGACGACTTCCTGCGCGCCTACTATTGGCGGCCCGAGGTGCGTCCGGTCGAAGAATCCTGCGCGAACGAGATCGCGTTGCACCAGGCTCTGCTGGACGCTCCGCGCATGCAGGTCGAGGCGGCGCGGATCGATGCCATGGCCGACGCCGAGGCCCGCGCCAACTACCGCATCCTGCTCGATTTCCGCGCCCGGCTGCTCGCTGCGCCCACGCTGGAGGCCTGCTACCTCGGCCTGTTCGCCGGCGGCAAGGTCAGCGTGCCGCCGCTGTTCATCGACCAGCTGGCGCAGATCATCCTGAGGAACATCCTCGAGGGCGCGGAGGATGCGCTCGAACTGCGCGCGGCAGAGTTGTTCTACCGCGAGCAGAAGGTGAGCCTGCAGGCGGGCGCCGTCATGCTGGCTGACCTGGAGACGGTCGAGTTGCACGCCTCCGGCGGCGCCAACGCTACCACCGGCGGCAACCTCGGGCAACTGATCGCCGAGGCGCAGGCGCCGCTTGAGACGGTGGAGCTCGACGTACTCGACAGCGGCAACGCGCAACTGTACTGGCCGCGCGACGAGCGCCATGATTTCGTCATCAGCATGAACCACGGGCGCGCCGCGCTCGCCGCCTTCTGCCGCGTGCTGGAGCGCTGGATCCTGCATCTGTGCGGCGTGAGCGTGACGGTGAACTCGGTGGCGCGCATCGAGGAGGCGCACTGGGCCTGGCACATAGGACTCGACGCCAATTCCACTGCGCTGCTGAACGATCTGTGGCGCGGCGGCGAAGTGGAGCCCGAAAGGCTCGCGCGCCTGCTCGCGCTGTTCCGCCTGGATTTCGCCGACGCCGGCGAAATGCGCGCCGACATCGCCGGCAGGCCGGTGTACCTCGCCCTGTCCATGGGCGAGGACGGGGTGGTACGGATGAAGCCGCAGAACCTGCCCACCAATCTGCCGCTGGCGCAGGCTTCATGACGCCCGACTACTGGCTGCGCGCCAAGCGCGCGCTGGCGCGCCGCGACGCGGTGCTCGCGCGCATCATCCGCGCCCATCCGCGCATCGCGCTGGCGCGCCGCGGCGAGCCGTTCAAGACGCTCGCCCGGTCGATCGTCGGCCAGCAAATTTCGGTGAAAGCGGCCGAGTCGGTTTGGCAGCGGGTGCTCGCCGTCGCCCCGGCGGCGACGCCGGAGGAGATGCTCAAGGCGCGCCGCCGGCTTTCGACTTGCGGCCTGTCGCAGCGCAAGGCCGAGTACATCGCGGACCTCGCGCGCCACTTTGCCGACGGCAGCATCCATGCGCGCGACTGGCCGGACATGGACGACGAGGCGGTGATCGCCGAGCTGATCCAGGTGCGCGGCATCGGCCGCTGGACCGCGGAGATGTTTCTGATGTTCAACCTGCTGCGGCCAGACGTGCTGCCGCTGGACGATCTGGGCCTGCAAAGAGCCATCGGCCTGCATTACTTCGACGGCGAGCGCGTTGCGCGCGAGCGCATGCGCGAGCTTGGCGCGAACTGGGCGCCGTGGCGCTCGGTTGCCACCTGGTACCTGTGGCGCAGTCTCGACCCGGTGCCGGTGGAATATTGAGCGGCTGCGTAGGCAGGCGGGCAGTGCGATAGAATGACGACTTCTCCGCGTTTGTCGTGGCCCTAGCCTTTGAAGACGACCTTCCTCGAATTCGAACAATCCATTTCCGATCTCGAAGCGAAGATCGAGGAACTGCGCTTTGTGCAGGACGACTCGGCGGTTGACATCTCCGAGGAAATCGCGCGGCTGCAGAAAAAGAGCAACGCGCTGACCAAGGACATGTACGCCAAGCTCACGCCCTGGCAGATGGCGCAGGTGGCGCGTCATCCACAGCGTCCGTTCACGCTGGATTACATCGGCGCGCTGTTCACCGATTTCCAGGAGCTGCACGGCGACCGCTCCTACGCCGACGATCTGTCCATCGTCGGCGGCCTGGCGCGCTTCAACGGCCAGTCGGTGATGGTGATCGGACAGCAGAAGGGCCGCGACACCAAGGAAAAAATCCTGCGCAACTTCGGCATGCCGCGTCCCGAGGGCTACCGCAAAGCCATGCGCCTGATGCGCCTGGCGGAAAAATTCGGCATTCCGGTGCTGACCTTCGTCGATACGCCCGGTGCCTATCCCGGCATCGGCGCGGAGGAGCGCGGCCAGTCCGAGGCGATCGGCCGCAGCCTCTACGTCCTGGCGGAGCTGAAAGTGCCGGTCATCTGCACCATCATCGGCGAGGGCGGATCGGGCGGCGCGCTCGCGCTGGCAGTGGGCGATATCGTAATGATGCTGCAATACGCCATCTATTCGGTGATCTCGCCCGAGGGTTGCGCCTCGATCCTGTGGAAAAGCGTGGACAAGGCGCCCGAGGCGGCCGAAACGCTGGGCATTACCGCCAACCGCCTGAAGACCCTGGGTCTGATCGACAAGATCATCAACGAGCCTCTGGG
>JADGRR010000197.1 GCA_017880745.1 Burkholderiales bacterium | reverse complement strand
GCTGCCGGTGGTCATCACCGCGTTTGCGGACAAGAGCTTCACCTTTATCATCAAGACGCCGCCCGCGACCGTGCTGATCAAGAGGGCGATCGGGATCGATAAGGGCAGCAAGATTCCGCATACCGACAAAGTGGGCAAGCTGACGCGCGCCCAGGCCGAGGAGATCGCCAAGGCCAAGATGCCGGACCTTACCGCGTCGGATCTGGATGCTGCCGTGCGCACCATCGCCGGCAGCGCGCGTTCCATGGGCGTAATAGTGGAGGGCGTGAAATGAACCAAGTAGCCGTTAAGCTTTCCAAGCGCCAGAAGCCTTTTGCCAGTCTGGTCGAGCGCAACAAGCCCTATCCTGCCCTGGACGCGATGAAACTGATGAAGCAGGCGGCGACCGCGAAATTCGACGAGTCGGTGGATGTTGCCGTGAATCTCGGCATCGACGCCAAGAAATCGGACCAGACCGTGCGCGGCTCGGTCGTTCTGCCTGCGGGCACCGGCAAGAAAGTGCGCGTGGCGGTGTTCGCCCAGGGCGACAAGGCCGCCGCGGCCAAGGCTGCCGGTGCCGACATCGTCGGCATGGAAGACCTGGCCGAGCAGATCAAGGCCGGCAAGATGGATTTCGACGTGATCATCGCCAGCCCCGACACCATGCGCATCGTCGGCCAGTTGGGCCAGATCCTGGGGCCGCGCGGCCTGATGCCGAACCCGAAAGTGGGCACGGTGACCCCGGACGTGGCGAACGCCGTAAAGAACGCCAAGGCCGGCCAGGTGCAATACCGCGCCGACAAGGCGGGCATTGTGCAATGCACGATCGGCTTGGCTTCTTTCGCGCCCGAGGCGCTGTGCGAAAACCTCAAGGCGCTGGTGGAGGCGCTCAACAAGGCCAAGCCCGCCAGCAGCAAGGGGATCTACCTGCAGAAGCTGTCGGTGTCGAGCACCATGGGCCCGGGCGTCCGCGTCGATGTCGCGAGCGTGACCGGCTAAGGAATTATCGGGTTGCGCCTTGGGCGCAACCGCAAGGACTTTGGGCCGTTGCGGCAGTGTATCGCCGTGGCGGGTTATCAAAGACCGTTGGGGTTCGAGGGTGCGCAATGATGGGTAACGGGAAACCAATATCCGGCATGGCGAATATCCCGAAAACTTAATCGGTAGCTGGTGCTGGAAGGATGCGCGATGGGCTTATCCCCCCTCATTCATTAGCCGTCACCCGCAATGCCCAACGCAGATGGCGCACCCCAATACAGGAAGCGTTTCCTGAATGTAAGGTCGCCGAAACCGTAACGCAGAAGGAAGAGCGCAGCGCGCAGAACCAATCTGGTCTGCGCACCGTGTTCCGAACTCTGCATTTGATTGGAGGTAGACCTTGGGTCTCAATCTTGAGCAGAAAAAGGCGGTAGTCGCCGAAGTGTCCGCGCAGGTGGCAAAGGCGCAGGCGATCATCGTCGCTGAGTACCGTGGTCTGGAAGTGGGCGTCATGACTGATTTGCGCGCCAAGGCGCGCAAGGCGGGCGTGTACCTGCGCGTGCTGAAAAACACCCTGGTGCGCCGTGCCGTGAAGGACACGCCGTTCGACAAGCTGGCCGAGAAGATGGTCGGGCCGCTTGTCTACGGCATTTCGTCCGACCCGGTCGCTGGCGCCAAGGTGCTGAACGATTTTGCCAAGGCAAACGAGCGCTTTCTGATCAAGGCAGGGGGCCTGCCGAACTCGGTGATTTCCGCGAAGGAAGTCACTGCGCTCGCCAACATGCCCAGCCGTGAACAGTTGCTCGCTACCCTGCTGGGCACCATGCAGGCGCCGGTGGTCAAATTCGTGCAGACGCTCAACGAGGTGCCAGGCAGGTTCGTGCGCACACTCGCAGCCGTTCGCGATCAGAAGGAGAAAGCGGTCGCGTAGCTTCTTTTTCCAGACTTCCACACCAGTTACCAACGACTTAATCGACTAAACATTCAGGAGTCAACAATGGCAATCGCAAGAGCAGAACTTCTCGACGCAATTTCAAACATGACCGTGCTGGAACTCTCCACCCTGATCAAGGAAATGGAAGAGAAATTCGGCGTGTCCGCCGCTGCCGCCGTGGCCATGGCCGCTCCGGCTGCTTCCGGCGCAGCCGCTCCGGCCGCGGAAGAGCAGACCGAATTCACCGTCATGCTGAACGCATGCGGCGAGAGCAAGGTCAACGTCATCAAGGTGGTCCGCGCGATCACCGGCTTGGGCCTGAAAGAAGCCAAAGACCTGGTCGACGGCGCGCCCAAGGCGGTGAAGGAAGCAATCTCCAAGAAAGATGCGGAAGATATCGTCAAGCAGCTGACTGAGGCCGGCGCCAAAGCCGAGATGAAGTAAGCGCTATGGCAATCGGGCTGGCAGCCGCTTTTTTGCGATTCGGCTGCCGGCCTTTTGCCGTTATGAGAAGTACGGATTACTAGCGCGGAGGCCTGAAGAGAGTGATCGGACCGATGATTTTTTCGTGGCCGATTCCTGTCTTGTGACCCCTGACTTTCGAATTCTGACTCCTGCATCCTGAACTGGAGCTGTTATGACCGCCGCTGCCATCACTTACACCTCGACCGAGAAGAAACGCATCCGCAAGAGCTTCGCCAAACGTGCAGCCGTGCTGAACGTGCCATTCCTTCTGGCTACGCAGCTTGACTCCTTCACTGCGTTCCTGCAAGCGGCGGTGCCGCCCGAGAAGCGCAAGAACGAAGGGTTGCAGGCCGCCTTCACCTCGATTTTCCCGATCGAAAGCCATTCGAAGAATGCGCGCCTGGATTTCGTCAGCTTCGCGCTGGGCGAACCGCCGTTCGATGTCAAGGAGTGCCAGCAGCGCGGCCTCACGTTCGCCAGCCCGCTGCGCGCCAAGGTGCGCCTCACCATCATGGACAAGGAGGCGAGCAAGCCGACGATCAAGGAAGTGAAGGAGCAGGAAGTCTACATGGGCGAGATCCCGCTCATGACCACTACCGGGTCGTTCGTCATCAACGGCACCGAGCGCGTCATCGTCAGCCAGCTGCACCGCTCCCCGGGCGTGTTTTTCGAGCACGACCGCGGCAAGACGCACAGCTCAGGCAAGCTGCTGTTCTCGGCGCGCATTATCCCCTACCGCGGCTCCTGGCTCGACTTCGAGTTCGACCCCAAGGATTACCTGTACTTCCGCGTCGACCGCCGGCGCAAGATGCCGGTCACCATACTGCTCAAGGCGATCGGTCTGACGCCGGAGCAGGTGCTGAAGGAATTCTTCGCCTTCGATACCTTTCACTTCAGCAAGAAGGGCATCCAGTTCGAGCTGGTGCCGGAACGCCTGCGCGGCGAAACCACCAAATTCGACATCCTGGACAGGCACGACAAGGTGATCGTGCCCAAGGACAAGCGCATCACTGTCAAGTACATTCGCGACATGGAGGCGGCCGGGATCAAGAAAATCGCCGTCCCCGACGAGTTCCTGCTCGGGCGCGTGCTCGCCCACAACGTCATCGACACCTCGACCGGCGAGATCCTGGCGAACGCCAACGACGAGATCACCGAGACCGTGCTGGCCAAGTTGAAGGAAGCCGAGGCATCGAGCATCCATACCATCTACACCAACGACCTCGACCAAGGGCCGTATATTTCGCAGACCCTGCGCATCGACGAGACCGCCGATCAGTTCGCGGCGCGCGTCGCCATCTACCGCATGATGCGCCCGGGCGAGCCGCCGACGGAAGAGGCGGTGGAGTCGCTGTTCAATGGCCTGTTCTACTCGGAAGAGCGCTACGACCTGTCGGCAGTAGGCCGCATGAAGTTCAACCGCCGCGTCGGCAGGACCGAACTCACCGGCGCGGTGACGCTGTCCAACGATGACATCCTCGCCGTGATCCGCATCCTGGTCGAGCTGAGGAACGGCCGCGGCGAGATCGACGATATCGACCATCTCGGCAACCGCCGCGTGCGTTCGGTGGGCGAACTGGCCGAGAACCAGTTCAGGGCGGGACTTGTGCGTGTCGAGCGCGCGGTGAAGGAGCGCCTGTCGCAGGCTGAGTCGGACAACCTGATGCCGCACGATCTGATCAACGCCAAACCGATCTCGGCGGCGATCAAGGAGTTCTTCGGTTCGTCGCAGCTGTCGCAGTTCATGGACCAGACCAATCCGCTGTCTGAGATCACGCACAAGCGCCGCGTTTCGGCCCTCGGACCCGGCGGCCTCACGCGCGAGCGCGCCGGCTTCGAGGTGCGCGACGTGCATCCGACGCACTATGGCCGCGTCTGCCCGATCGAGACGCCGGAAGGGCCGAACATCGGCCTGATCAATTCGCTCGCCTTGTTTGCGCGCACCAACCAGTACGGCTTCATGGAGACGCCGTACCGCAAGGTCGAGAACGGCAAAGTCACCGACCAGATCGATTTTCTGTCCGCGATCGAGGAAGGCAACTTCGTCATCGCCCAGGCGAATGCCGACCTGGACAAGGGCAAGCTGAAAGAAGGACTGGTGTCCTGCCGCAACAAGAACGAGTTCATGCTCGCCACCCCGGACCGCGTCGAATACATGGACGTGGCGCCCTCCCAAATTGTTTCGGTGGCGGCGTCGCTGATCCCGTTCCTCGAGCACGACGATGCCAACCGTGCGTTGATGGGCTCCAACATGCAGCGCCAGGCGGTGCCCTGCCTGCGTCCGGAGAAGGCCCTGGTCGGAACCGGCATCGAACGCACGGTAGCGGTCGACTCCGGCACTGCGGTGCAGGCCCTGCGCGGCGGCACCGTCGATTACGTCGATGCGAGCCGCATCGTGGTGCGCGTCAATGACGACGAGACCGTCGCCGGCGACGTCGGGGTGGACATCTACAATCTGGTCAAGTACACCCGCTCCAACCAGAACACCAACATCAACCAGCGTCCGCTGGTCAACGTGGGCGAGAAAATCGCCAAGGGCGACGTGGTCGCCGACGGCGCCTCGACCGACATGGGCGAGCTCGCGCTGGGACAGAACATGCTGGTCGCGTTCATGCCCTGGAACGGCTACAACTTCGAGGATTCCATCCTCATCTCCGAGCGCGTGGTCGCCGACGACCGTTATACCTCGATCCACATCGAGGAACTGACGGTGGTGGCGCGCGACACCAAGCTCGGCCCCGAGGAGATCAGCCGCGACATCTCGAACCTGTCTGAGGCGCAGCTGTCGCGCCTGGACGAATCGGGCATTGTCTACATCGGCGCCGAAGTCGAGGCGGGCGACGTGCTGGTGGGCAAAGTCACCCCAAAAGGCGAGACCCAGCTGACGCCGGAAGAAAAGCTGTTGCGCGCGATCTTCGGCGAAAAGGCATCCGACGTGAAAGATACGTCGCTGCGCGTTCCTTCCGGAATTTCAGGGACAGTCATCGACGTGCAGGTGTTTACGCGCGAAGGCATTGAGCGCGACAAGCGCGCGCAGCAGATCATCGACGAGGAACTGAAGCGCTACAAGCTCGACCTTGTCGACCAGATGCGCATCGTCGAGGCCGACACCTTCGAACGGATCGAGCGCCTGATCCTGGGCAAGACGGTCAACGGCGGGCCGAAGAAACTGGCCAAGGGCGCCAAACTCACCAAGAGCTACCTGCAGGAGTTGGAGCACTACCACTGGTTCGACATCCGCCTGGCCAACGAAGAGGCGGCGGCGCAGTTGGAGAGCCTCAAGGACAGCCTGGCGCAGAAGCGCGTCGATTTCGACGTCGCGTTCGAAGCGAAGAAGAAAAAGCTCACCCAAGGCGACGAGTTGCCCCCGGGCGTGCAGAAGATGGTCAAAGTCTACGTCGCGGTGAAGCGGCGCCTGCAGCCCGGCGACAAGATGGCAGGCCGCCACGGCAACAAGGGCGTCATCTCCAAGATCGTGCCGGTCGAAGACATGCCGTACATGGCCGATGGCACTCCGCTCGACGTGGTGCTGAACCCTTTGGGCGTGCCTTCGCGCATGAACGTGGGGCAGATCCTGGAGACCCACCTGGGCTGGGCGGCCAAGGGTCTGGGCTTGAAAATCGGTGAAATGCTCGCGGCGCAGGCCAAGATCGCCGACTTGCGCAAATTCCTCAACCGCATCTACAACAGCAGCGGCAAGGCCGAAAACCTGGCTGCGCTGAGCGACGAAGAGGTGGTGCGTCTGGCCTACAATCTGAAGGACGGGGTGCCCTTCGCCACGCCGGTGTTCGATGGCGCCAACGAAGCCGAGATCAAGGACATGCTG
>JADGRR010000196.1 GCA_017880745.1 Burkholderiales bacterium | reverse complement strand
GGCGGGTCGCTCGAAAACCGCATGCGTTTTCCACTGGAGGTGTTTTCGGCGATGCGCAAGGTCTGGCCCGAGGCGAAGCCGCTCGGCGTGCGCATTTCGGCCAGCGACTGGATCGAGGGCGGATGGGATCTGCCGCAGGCAATCGAGTTCTCGCTACGGTTGAAAACACTGGGGTGCGACTGGGTCGACGCGTCCAGCGGGGGTCTCGCGCCGCAGCAACAAATCACGCCTGGACCCGGCTTTCAGGTGCCCTTCGCCGAGGCGATTCGCAGGGAAGTCGGCATTCCGACCATCGCCGTGGGTCTGATCACCGAGCCGCAGCAGGCAGAAGACATTATCGCTGCCGGCCGCGCCGACATGGTCGCGCTCGCCCGCGGCATGCTCTACGAGCCGCACTGGGCGTGGCGTGCCGCCGCCGAACTCGGCGCCCAGGTGCGCGCGCCAAAGCAATACTGGAGGGCGCCGCCGCGCGGCGCGGAAGCCATTTTCCGCGACGCCAAAGTCGGCCAGCGCTGATACCCGCGGCGTGGCGGCGGGCAATGCGGGCCGCCGGACCAGAGGAGCCATGCCTGTTCGCGGCATAGCGCCGCGGCCGTACGGACGCAGCTTCGGATTGGCTGCAAACGAAAAGGCCGGCGAATGCCGGCCTTTTCACTATCGCGCCTGCGCTGGAGCTTAGACGCTTTCCTCCGCCGCCTGTACTTCGCCCGCGCCCTCGCCCTCGGCCAGGAACGGCTCGGCCAGCGGCGGCGGGGTCTTGCGTACCTTGTGGTACGCCATGCCCGTTCCCGCCGGGATCAGCCGGCCGACAATGACGTTCTCCTTCAGGCCGCGCAGGTCGTCCTTCTTGCCCATGATCGCGGCCTCGGTGAGCACGCGCGTGGTTTCCTGGAACGATGCCGCCGAGATGAAGGAATCGGTCGACAGCGACGCCTTGGTGATACCGAGCAGCATATAGCTGAAGGTTCCCGGTTTCTTGCCTTCGGCCTCGACGATTTCGTTCTCTTTCAGCAGATCGGCACGCTCCACCTGCTCGCCCTGGATGAAACGGGTGTCACCGGCATCATCGACCTGCACCCGGCGCAGCATCTGCCGCACGATCACCTCGATGTGCTTGTCGTTGATTTTCACCCCCTGCAGGCGGTACACGTCCTGCACTTCGTCCGTGATATAGCGCGCGAGCGCCTCCACGCCCTGCAGCCGCAGGATGTCGTGCGGATCGGCCGGACCGTCGACGATGAACTCGCCCTTGTTCACCACCTGGCCGTCGTGCACCATGACGTGCTTGTCCTTGGTGATCAGGAACTCGTGCGCCACGCTGTCCGGATCGGTGATGACCAGGCGCTGCTTGCCTTTCGTATCCTTACCGAACGAGACCGTGCCGGTGACTTCGGCCAGCATGCCCGCGTCCTTGGGCGAACGCGCCTCGAACAACTCGGCCACGCGCGGCAGACCGCCGGTGATGTCGCGCGTCTTGGATGTCTCTTGCGGAATGCGCGCGAGCACCTCGCCCACCTGCACCTGCAGTCCGTTCCTGACCGTGATGATGGAGCCGACCTGGAAGGTGATGTTGACCGAGTGATCGGTGCCGGCGATCTTGACCTCCTCGCCCGCTTCGTTGATGAGCTTCACCTGCGGGCGCAGGCCCTTGCTGGCGCTGCCGCGGCGCTTCGGATCGATGACCACCAGGGTGGATAGTCCGGTGATTTCGTCGATCTGCTTCGCCACCGTCGTGCCTTCCTCGACGTTCTCGAATTTCACCGTGCCCGCGTATTCGGTGATGATAGGCCGGGTATGCGGGTCCCAGGTCGCGAGCACCTGCCCCGCCTTGACCGGCTTGCCGTCGGTAGCCGTCAGTGTCGCGCCGTAGGGTACCTTATGGCGCTCGCGCTCGCGGCCGTTGTCGTCGGTAATCATGATCTCGCCCGAGCGCGAAATCGCGATCTTCTCGCCCTTGGCGTTGCTGACATAGCGCATCTGCGCAGTGAAACGCACCGTGCCATTGGACTTGGCGTCCACTTGGCTCGCCACCGCGGTACGCGAGGCGGCGCCGCCGATGTGGAAAGTGCGCATAGTGAGCTGCGTGCCCGGTTCGCCGATCGATTGCGCGGCGATCACGCCCACCGCCTCGCCGATGTTCACGATCGGGCCGCGGCCCAGATCGCGGCCGTAGCACTTGGCGCACAGGCCGTGGCGGGTATCGCAGGTGAGCGGGGTGCGCACCTTGACCTCGTCGATGCCGAGCGACTCGATCATGTCGACTTCTTCTTCGTTCAACAGCGTCCCGGCGGGATACAGCGGGTCCTGAGTCTCCGGATGCATCATTTCGGCCGCGCTGACGCGGCCCAGAATGCGCTCGCGCAGCGCCTCGACCACCTCGCCGCCCTCGACCAATGCCTTCACCACGACACCGTTCGACGTGCCGCAATCGTCCTCCCTCACCACCAAGTCCTGGGTCACGTCCACCAGGCGGCGGGTCAGGTAGCCGGAGTTGGCAGTCTTCAGCGCCGTATCGGCCAGACCCTTGCGCGCGCCGTGCGTCGAAATGAAGTACTGCAGCACGTTCAGGCCTTCGCGGAAGTTCGCCGTAATCGGCGTCTCGATGATCGAGCCGTCGGGCTTGGCCATCAGGCCGCGCATGCCGGCGAGCTGGCGGATTTGCGCCGCCGAGCCGCGCGCGCCGGAATCGGCCATCATGTAAATCGAGTTGAACGATTCCTGCCTTACTTTCTTGCCCTTCGCGTCGGTAACCTCCTCGTGCGAGAGCTGCTCCATCATCGCCTTGGCCACCTGGTCGCCCGCACGGCCCCAGATGTCGACCACCTTGTTGTAGCGCTCGCCCACGGTCACCAGGCCGGAGGTGTACTGCTGTTCGATTTCCTTCACTTCGGCTCCTGCCGCCGAGATCAGGCTGTGCTTTTGCTGCGGCACCAGCATATCGTCGACGCAGATCGAGATGCCGGCGCGTGTGGCGAAGGTAAAGCCCGCCCGCATCAGCTTGTCGGCGAAGATCACCGTTTCGCGCAGGCCGCAGCGGCGGAACGACGCGTTGATGAGCTTGGAGATTTCCTTTTTCTTCAGCGCCTTGTTAATCAGTGCGAACGGCAACCCCGCCGGCAGGATCTCCGACAGCAGCGCACGCCCGACCGTGGTCTGGTGGCGCGTTGTTTTCTCGATTTTCTCGCCGGTCTCGGTCAGGTCGTATTCGCGGATGCGCGCCGTGATCATGGCGTGCAACTCGACCTTGCCGCTTTCATAGGCGCGCGTCAGCTCGCCCATGTCGGCGAAAGCCATGCCTTCGCCGGCGGCGGCGATGCGGTCGCGCGTGGCGTAGTACAGGCCGAGCACGATGTCCTGCGACGGCACAATAACCGGCTCGCCGTTGGCGGGCGAGAGTATGTTGTTGGAGGCGAGCATCAGGGTGCGCGCTTCCATCTGTGCTTCCAGCGACAACGGTACATGCACCGCCATCTGGTCACCGTCGAAGTCGGCGTTGAATGCCGCACACACCAGCGGATGCAGCTGGATCGCTTTGCCCTCGATCAGCACCGGCTCAAACGCCTGGATGCCGAGGCGGTGCAGGGTGGGCGCGCGGTTGAGCATCACCGGATGCTCGCGGATCACGTCTTCGAGGATATCCCACACCACCGGGGTTTCGGCCTCGACTTCGCGCTTCGCCGCCTTGATGGTGGTGGCGATGCCCTGCAGTTCGAGCTTGTTGAAAATGAAGGGCTTGAACAGTTCGAGCGCCATTTTCTTGGGCAGACCGCACTGGTGCAGCTTCAGTTGCGGACCGACCACGATCACGGAGCGGCCGGAGTAGTCGACGCGCTTCCCGAGCAGGTTCTGGCGGAAACGCCCGCCCTTGCCCTTGATCATGTCCGCGAGCGACTTCAGCGGACGCTTGTTCGCGCCCGTCATGGCCTTGCCGCGGCGGCCGTTATCGAGGAGCGAGTCCACCGCTTCCTGCAGCATGCGCTTCTCGTTCTTGACGATGATCTCGGGCGCCTTCAGTTCCAGCAGGCGCTTCAGGCGGTTGTTGCGGTTGATCACGCGTCGGTACAAGTCGTTCAGATCCGAAGTCGCAAAGCGTCCGCCGTCGAGGGGCACCAGCGGGCGCAGATCCGGCGGCAGCACCGGCAGCACTTCCATGATCATCCAGTAGGGCTTGATGCCCGATTTCTGGAAGCCCTCCAGCACCTTGAGGCGCTTGGCGAATTTCTTGATCTTGGTGTCCGAGGTGGTGCTCTCGAGCTCTTTCCTCAGGCGCTCGATCTCGTGCCCGACGTCGAGGTTGCGCAGCAGTTCGCGTATGCCCTCTGCACCCATTGCGGCGGAAAACTCGTCGCCGTGCTCTTCGACCTTGGTCAGATATTGTTCTTCGGTCAGGAGCTTGCAGCGCTGGATGTCCGGATCGGTCACCATGCCGGCATCGGTCACGACATAGGCTTCGAAATAGAGCACGCGCTCGATGTCGCGCAGCGTCATGTCGAGCACCAGGCCCAGGCGCGACGGCAGCGATTTCAGGAACCAGATATGCGCTACCGGGCTGGCGAGCTCGATGTGGCCCATCCGCTCGCGCCGCACTTTTGCCAGCGTCACTTCGACGCCGCATTTCTCGCAGATCACGCCGCGGTGCTTCAGGCGTTTGTATTTGCCGCACAGGCACTCGTAGTCCTTGATCGGACCGAAAATCTTGGCACAGAACAGGCCGTCGCGCTCCGGCTTGAAGGTGCGATAGTTGATGGTTTCCGGTTTTTTCACTTCACCGTAGGACCAGGAGCGGATCTTCTCAGGCGAGGCAAGTCCGATCTTGATCGAATCGAACTCTTCGTCCTGCGTAACCTGCTTGAACAAATCGAGTAGTGCTTTCATCTTTCACTCCAAAGAGGCGTGATGCACCTAAAAACCAAAACCTAAATTGGCTGCGGCTCGGCTCGGATTGGAACGCGCGTTTCCGCGTCCCAACGCCCCGATCCGGGCCTCAGTACCTTTCCAGATCGATATCGATGCCGAGCGACCTGATTTCTTTCACCAGCACGTTGAACGACTCGGGCATGCCGGCGTCGATCTTGTGGTCGCCCTTGACGATGTTCTCGTACACCTTGGTGCGGCCGGAGATGTCATCCGACTTGACCGTCAGCATCTCCTGCAGGGTGTAAGCGGCGCCGTAAGCTTCCAGCGCCCACACCTCCATCTCGCCGAAGCGCTGGCCGCCGAACTGCGCCTTGCCGCCCAGGGGCTGCTGCGTCACCAGGCTGTACGGGCCGGTGGAGCGGGCATGCATCTTGTCGTCGACCAGATGGTGCAGCTTGAGCACATGCATGTAGCCCACGGTCACCGGACGGTCGAAGACGTCGCCCGTGCGGCCGTCGGAGAGCCTTACCTGGCCATCGCGCGGCAATCCGGCGATCTCCAGCATGTCCTTGATCTCGGCCTCGTTGGCGCCGTCGAACACCGGCGTGGCGAACGGCACCCCGTCTTTCAGGTTATAGGCGAGGCGCACGATCTCCTCGTCGCTCAACTCAGCCAGGTTTTCGGCCTTGCCGCTGCTGTTGTAGATGCGGTTGAGGAACTTGCGCATATCGGCAACCTTGGCCTGCGCCTTGAGCATTTCGCCTATTTTCAGGCCCAGACCCTTGGCCGCCCAGCCCAGGTGGGTTTCGAGGATTTGCCCCACGTTCATGCGCGAAGGCACGCCCAGGGGGTTGAGCACCACGTCGAGCGGCGTGCCATCGGCCATATACGGCATGTCCTCGACCGGCACGATCTTGGAGATGACGCCCTTGTTGCCGTGGCGGCCGGCCATCTTGTCGCCGGGCTGCAGGCGCCGCTTCACCGCGACGTAGACCTTGACCATCTTCTGCACGCCCGGGGGCAACTCATCGCCCTGGGTGAGCTTTTTCTTCTTCGCTTCGAACGCCACGTCGAAGTCCACGCGCTTTTGCGCCAGGCTGTCCTTCAGGCTCTCGAGCTGCGCCGCCGCCTCTTCGTTGGCCAGACGGATGTCGAACCAGTGGTAATGCTCCAGTTCCTGCAGGTAGGTCTTGGTGAGTTTTGCGCCCTTGGCCAGTTTCTTCGGCCCGCCGTCGACCGTCTTTCCAAGGATCAGGCGCTCGATCCGTTCGAACGTGTCGGACTCGACGATGCGCATCTGGTCGACGAGGTCGAGCTTGTAGCGCTT
>JADGRR010000195.1 GCA_017880745.1 Burkholderiales bacterium | reverse complement strand
GACTGAATCGGGCAAATATTACTGGCGCGGCGCTGTCAAGAGGCTGGGGTTCTACGGTGATGGCGATTAAAAAGCTGTATTGGATCTTGACCACCCAATTGGGCATCGATCCGATGGTTGCGCTTCGGTCGCTGCGGGGTTTTCCGCGATATCTACGGGATTTCCGACGCTTTCGCGCCAACTACACTGGGCGTCTCGAATTGCTGCCTTGCCTCAATGACTGGTACGAAGAAGGTGGAACTACCAAAAGCGAATACTTCTGGCAGGATTTGCTGGTGGCCAGAAGGATTTTTGAGGCTAAGCCGAAGAAGCACGTAGATGTCGGCTCCCTTGTGGGCGGGTTTGTCGCCCACGTGGCCAGTTTTCGAGAGATCGAGGTGTTCGATGTCAGACCGATAAGCACGCAAATACCGGGCGTAACATTCAAACAGGCCGATCTTATGCAGCCCGTGGCAGGAATGGCGGACTATTGCGACTCGCTTTCCTGCCTGCATGCGTTGGAGCACTTTGGCTTGGGCCGGTACGGTGATCCGATTGATCCTAGAGGCTTCGAACGCGGATTTGTGAATATGGCGGCACTGCTCAAGAATAATGGGGTCTTTTATCTTTCCGTTCCTATCGGCATTGAGAGAATCGAGTTCAATGCCCACCATGTCTTTGACCCACGCTCAATCGTCAAGTTGGCGACGCAGAATTCGCTCAGACTTTCCGCCCTGACCGTGATCCAGACAGGTGGGCGGATCGAGAGCATTACGCCCGATGAAGCACAGCTCTCCAGCCTTGCCGGCCAACGGTACGCCCTGGGCATTTTCGTATTTCAAAAGCGCCCGGAATTGTGAGAGCCTTGTTTCAAAGGATACCCCGGTGGCGTTGAAATCCTGGTTCAAGGCCAGCCCTCTGTTCGCCTTCAACCAGGTGAACCGCGACCTTTGGGTGGCCGAGCAGGCGGCGCGCCTGCCGGCCGGCGCGAGGGTGCTCGACATGGGCGCCGGCTCCTGCCCGTACCGTCAGCTGTTTGCGCACTGCCGCTACGAAACCCAGGATTTCGCCGGATTGGACGCTTATCAATTGCGTCACGGCGGCTACGGCCGGATCGACTACCGCTGCGATATCTCCAGCGTGCCGGTGGCGGACGGGGAGTTCGACGCCATCCTGTGCACCGAAGTGCTGGAGCACGTGCGCGAACCGATCAAAGTGGTGCAGGAAATGGCGCGCATCCTCAAGCCCGGCGGGCGCCTGATGCTCACCGCCCCCCTCGGTTCCGGCATCCACCAGGAGCCATACCACTACTACGGCGGCTACACGCCCTACTGGTACCATGACTTTCTCGCCGCGGCGGGGTTTTCGCAGCTCAGGGTGGAAGCGAATGCGGGTTCCTTCAGGTTCTTCGCCCAGGAATCGATCCGCTTCGTGCAGACAACCCGCCCGTTCAAACTGGGCATGCCGCTGCCGCTGGAGTTGTTGTGGTTGCCTCTGTGGGCACTGCTTGCCCCATTGCTGGCGCTGGTGATTCCCCTGGCCTGCCGTTATCTCGACCGATTCGACCGGGAACAGCGCTTCACCGTCGGTTACCACGTTACCGCCATCAAAGGCTGAAGGCGTTCGCAATGACGGACCTGTGTATTCTTGACGGGCATGATAGATGGTTATAGTTCGCCTGACCGGCGGCCTGGGAAACCAGATGTTCCAGTACGCTGCCGGTCGGGCGTTAGCCGACCGGCTGGGCGCCGAACTGCTGCTCGACACGCGAGCATTCGAGCATGCGCTTGCGTTCCATGCCTACACCCGCCGTGGGTATGCGCTAGCGCCGTTCAAGTTGCGGGCAAGGGTGGCGACCCCGGCGGATCTGAGAAACTGGCCGGCGTGGGTGGTGGAAATCGGGATGCGGCTGCGGCTCGTTCGCCCCTTGTTTCGCCGCTGGCATTTCGAGTCTGCGATCACCTACGACCCGAGCATACGGACGTTGCATGCGCCAGTCTGTCTGGTAGGCTACTGGCAGTCCGAGCGCTATTTCATCGGCATCGCCGACGGGATTCGCGCGGATTTCACACTGCGCGAGCCTCTCGCCGACGCTAACGCCAGGCTGCTTGAACTGGCGCGCTCTGCCAGCAGTGTGGGCCTGCATGTGCGCAGGGGTGATTTCGTAAACCTCAACGCCGCGGCGCAGATGCACGGTGTGTGCTCCGTCGAGTATTACCGGCGCGCAATAAGTATTGTCAGGAGCCGCTGCCCGGAATGCCATTTCCTGGTTTTCTCCGACGATCCGGAATGGGCTCGTGCCGAGCTGCCGTTGGAATCATCCGCGGTATTCGTAGCGGGGAACGGAGAACGGCCCGAACAGGACCTGGCATTGATGAGAGCATGCAAACATCACGTCATGGCCAACAGCAGCTTCAGCTGGTGGGCGGGCTGGCTGGGATACAGCCCGGAGCAGATCGTCATCGCGCCCGCTCCCTGGTATGCGAGCCCGAAATTGGATGCGCGCGATCTCGCCGTTTCCCGCTGGCAGTACCTCAGCCGCGTTTGATTGGAAGCCATCCTGGACAATTTTTCGATAAGCCGGCATGCCTGAAGTTTCCGTCCTCCTTCCGGTGCGCGATGGCGCGCGCACCCTGGCCTTGGCCATGATGTCGGTGCTCGAGCAGAGCTTTGGCGATTTTGAATTGCTGGTGCTCGACGATGGATCGGTCGATGCTTCGCCGGATATCGCGCTTCGCTTCGGCGATCCGCGTGTGCGCCTGCTGCGTGACGGCACGAAACAGAGTTTGGCCGCCCGGCTCAACCAGGGTATCGACGCGGCGGCCGGGCGCTATATCGCCCGCATGGACGCAGATGACGTGTGTTTTCCGGACCGGTTTGCGCGCCAGGTGGCGCGGCTGAACGCCGAGAGTTCGCTGGATCTGCTGGCCTGCCGGGCCCTGATTTTCGACGACAGCGGGGCCGCCACCGGATTATTCCCTTACCGCCCGAACCACGAGGCGCTGTGCGCCCAGCCCTGGAACGGGTTCTACCTGGTGCACCCGAGTTGGATGGGGCGTGCCGGCTGGTTCCGCCGCTATCGCTATCAAACCCCGGAACTGGTGCGCGCCCAGGATCAGGAGATGCTGCTGCGCGCCTATCCAGACAGCCGCTTCGCCGTTCTGGACGAGATTCTTCTGGGATATCGCATGGGGCCGATCGCCCTGAGCAATACATTATTGACGCGTCGTTGTTTGCTTGCCGCGCAAATTACCCGATTCACGCGGCGCCGCCAATGGCGCAATCTATCGCTCGCGGTGCTGGCGACGGGGCTCAAGCTGCCGCGGGATTTGCTCTTTACCACTACGGCGGGGCGCCGCTGGCGCGATCGTCGCGGCGGCAAGATTTCGCCCGAGATCGAGCAGTCCTGGAACGCGTTGCTGAGCTACCTCTATCGACGACTGGACGAACTGCAGCTGACGCATGGGCGCGGACTAACCGCACCGCGGCCGCCAAAGTGATGCGCGTCGCGGCTTCCTGACTATGCGATCCAATACGCCCCCGGCCTCGCGACCGGGTCCCGCCGGGCCCGCACGCGTCGCGTTGGTGGTCACCAGCACGCTGGTGGTGCGCTGGTTCCTGCTCGAGCATATACGCACCCTGGCGCGGTCTTTTGCGGTTACGCTGATCGTCAACAATGATGCGCCCGAACTCGCCGCACTGCTGCCCTGTCGCATCATTTCGCTGCGGCTGGAACGCGATATCGCGCCGCTCGCCGACCTGCTCGCATTCGCCAGCCTGTGGCGGCATTTCCGCGCCGAACGCTATCAGCTGGTGCACACGCTGACCCCCAAGGCAGGACTTCTCGGCATGCTGGCCGCCTGGCTGGCGGGCGTGCCGCTGCGCCTGCACACTTTCCAGGGCGAAGTATGGGTGACGCGTCGCGGCGTGCTGCGCTGGCTACTGAAAAACCTCGACCGGCTGCTGGCGCGGCTCGCCACCGATCTGCTCGTGGTAAGCGCTTCCGAGCGCGAGTTCCTGATCGCGGCCGGGCTGCTCCCGGCGTTGAAGTCCCGGGTGCTCAACCACGGCTCGATCGCCGGAGTGGACTGCGAGCGCTTCAACCCCGATTCCAGCGCACGCGCCGCGCTGCGCGCTGAACTAGGCATCCCCGCCGATGCGCCAGTGTTTTTGTTCGTCGGGCGGCTCAAACGCGACAAGGGTGTGCTCGACCTGGCCCGGGCGTATTCTGTGCTCGCACGCGAGGACGCGGCTTGCCAGCTGCTGATCGTCGGGCCGGACGAGGACGGACTGCTGCCCGAGATCGAGCAGACCTGCGCCGCCTGTCGTAACCGCCTGCATGTAGCCGGCTTGAGCGCCACGCCCGAGCACTACATGGCCGCGAGCGACGTGTTGTGCCTGCCCAGTTATCGCGAAGGATTTCCAATGACTATAATCGAGGCCGCCGCCGCGGGCGTGCCGGCCATAGGATCGAGGATTTACGGCATCACCGACGCCATCGTCGCGGACGAAACCGGCATGCTGTTCGAGGCAGGCGACGTGCAGCAACTCGCGCTAAACATGCGTGCACTAGCCGGCGACGCGAGCTTGCGCGGGCGCATGGGGCGGAGGGCGAGGGAGCGGGCGCTGCGCGACTTCCCGCAGGCGCAACTGACGGCCGCGCTGCTCGGTTATTACCGGCAGCTGCTCAAAAGACAGGGTCTATGAACGCGCCTATTCCCTCAGTCCTGGTGACCGGCGCGAGCGGCTTTGTCGGCCTGCGCCTATGCGCGCGCCTCGCTGCCGCGGGCTATATGGTCAGGGCCGCAGTGCGGCGCGAGAGCGCAGCCCTGGCAGCGTTCGCGCCCGCCGCCCGCATCGTCCGTGTCGGCGATATCGGACCGAATACCGATTGGCAGGCGGCGTTGGCAGGGGTGGACATGGTCGTGCATCTCGCGGCGCGCGCCCACGTGATGCGCGACAGCGCGTCCGACCCGCTCGCGCATTACCGCCGCGTCAACGTCGCCGGCAGCGAACCCCTGGCGCGGGCAGCGGCGGCGGCCGGGGTAAGCCGCCTGATATACATGAGCTCGATCAAAGTGAATGGCGAAGCGACTGTCAACGCGCCCTTCCGCGAAAGCGACCCGCCTGCCCCCGTCGATGCTTACGGCCGGTCAAAATGGGAGGCAGAACAGGCATTAAGCCGGATTGCGGCGGAAACCGGGCTGGGCCTGACCGTTTTGCGACCGCCGCTGATCTACGGACCGGGGGTCAAGGGCAACGTCGCGCGGCTGCTGCGCTGGATCGAGCGTGGCTTGCCTTTGCCGTTCGCCTCGATCGCCAACCGCCGCAGCCTCATTTATCTCGAGAACCTGATCGATGCGACGCTGGCGGTGATGCGGCATCCCGCTCCCGGAAGGACCTACCTGGTAAGCGATGCGCACGACCTGTCGACGCCGCAATTAATACGCGCGTTGGCGCGCGGTCTGGACAAATCGCCACGGCTGCTCGCTTTTCCGCCATTGCTGCTGCGACTGGCGGGCGCATGCACCGGCCAGCTCGATGCAGTCGGGCGCCTGGTGGGCTCGCTCCAAATCGATGCCTCCAGGATCGGTGCCGAACTGGGCTGGCGGCCTGCATACGATCCGGAGCAAGGACTGATCCTCACTGCCAAAGCTTATAACGCCCGGATCAAATTGTAGAATTCCACCAGTGAGCACCGGCAATTACATGTATTTCGCCCCCCTGTTCGCGGCAATCGTCTGCCTCGCGCTGCTGTTGGTGCTGGTACGCAGCCAATCCCTGCCCAAAGATCTGCCCAACGACCGTTCGCTGCATAGCACGCCGGTGTCGCGCTCCGGCGGACTCGCCATGGTCTTCGCAATTGCGTTGACCGGCCCGCTGTTCTTTTACGGCGTCGGCACCTGGCTCAGCCTGGGCGCAGTGCTGGCGCTGGTTTCGTTTGCCGATGACTGGCGCAGCCTGCCATTCATGCTGCGACTGGCCACGCACGTGTTCGCCGCGTTGGCTCTCGTCTATTACATGATGCCCGATCTGCCGCTGCCGCTGGCGGCACTGGTTGTGCTCACCATCGTCTGGGGCACCAACCTCTACAATTTCATGGATGGCGCGGACGGGCTTGCGGGCGGGATGACGTTGATCGGGTTCGGCGTCTACGCCGTCGCCGGATGGACTGCCGACGCGACCTTCACCTGGTTCGCCGCCTCGGTAAGCGCCAC
>JADGRR010000194.1 GCA_017880745.1 Burkholderiales bacterium | reverse complement strand
CACCGCGGCCGCCGCGGAAATTCAGCGATACGAGTATATGATCGGCTTGTCGATCGTATTGATGGTTTTGGGCGCGACCTACTACGGTCACAAGATCGCGCAGCAGATGCAGTTGGATGCCGAGGAGAGGGAACGCCACTTCAACGCCTTGCAGGAGGCGGAAGCGCGTACGCGCAGCATACTGGACACGGCGGCCGAAGGCATCGTCACCTTCGACCAGGAGGGCCGGATCGAGTCGTTCAACAAGGCCGCCGAACGGCTTTTCGGACAGGACTCCGGTGAGGCCATCGGCCGCGATCTGCGCTCGATGATTCCGGCCTTGGCGGGGTGGATGGATCCGAAGGGTGCCGACGACAGCCGCGGTTTGCCTGAAGGGAACCCCCGCATTCTGGGCGGCGAGAGTGTCGGGCAGCGTCGCGACGGCACGGTCTTTCCCCTTGAACTCTCGGTGAGCAAGATCAACCTTGGCCGCGTGCCCACTTTTACCGGTATTGTTCGCGACATTAGCGACCGGCGCAAGGCTGAGGAAGCGCTCGGCGTCGCTGCGGCTGCCCAGGTAGCCAGCCGCGCGAAGTCGCAGTTTCTGGCAAACATGAGCCACGAGATACGCACGCCGATGAACGGCGTGCTCGGGATGGCCGAGATGCTGCTTGACACCGAACTCACTCCGACCCAGCGGCGCTTTGCCGAGAGCGTGCACCGCTCGGGCGAATCGCTGCTTGAGATCATCGACGACATTCTCGATTTCTCCAAGATCGAAGCGGGTAAGCTCGTACTGGAATGCGTCGACTTCAAGCCACGCGAGCTGACCGAAGAGGTCATGGAATTGTTGCAGGAGGGCGCAGAGAAAAAGGGGCTGGAGTTCGTCTGCCGCGTGGCGAGTGATGTTCCCGATGCGCTGCGCGGCGCACCAGCGCGTTTGCGCCAGGTGTTGATAAATCTTGTCGGCAATGCGATCAAGTTCACCGACAGAGGCGGGGTTGCGATTACCGTGTCGCGGCTCGACGTCGATGCCGGTAACCATGCAGCGGCCGTTGCTTTCGCTGCGCCTTCCTCCGCCGCTGCGACGGTGCTTCATTTCGCGGTTGCGGACACGGGCATCGGGATCGCCCAGCCGGTGCAACAGCGCCTGTTCCGACCCTTCGAGCAGGCCGACAGTTCGACCACGCGGCGCTATGGCGGTACTGGTCTCGGGCTTGCGATTTCGAAGGAACTGGTCGAGAAAATGGGGGGCCGGATCGGCGTGCGCAGCGCGCTGGGCCAAGGGGCTGAGTTCTGGTTCACCGTGCGCCTCGATCCTTCGCTGCAGCCCGGCGTCGCGGCTGCGCCTGGCGCAAATGATGCGAATCAAGCCGGCGACTTGAATGGCATTCGCGTGTTGCTGGCCGAAGACAACCCGATCAACCAGGATGTCGTCCGAACGATGCTCAATTCCCTCGGCTGCCAGGTGTACGTGGTCGACAACGGCGCAAAAGCCCTGGCTGCTTTGGGAAGTTCCCAGTTTGACATCGTGCTCATGGATCGCCAGATGCCGGAGATGGATGGATTCGATGCGACGGCGGAAATCCGCGCGCGGCGGCTGCTGCGTCCGAAGCAACCGTCCGGAACTGCGGCGCCGCTCCGACTTCCGATTGTCGGGCTCACTGCCAGCGCGCTGAAAGGCGACCGGGAAATCTGCATTTCCGCCGGAATGGATGACTACCTCGCCAAGCCTTTCCGGCGCGACGCGCTCAGGCTCGTCCTGGAACGATGGGTGCTCGACCAGTCGGCCGGCCACGCCGAAAAAGAGGCGCCAGCGGAGGAGGCGCAGCTTAGCACGTTCGACCGTGGCACCCTGGACCAGATGCGCCTAAACCAGCGCTCGGGAGCTCCCAGAATCGTCGCTGCGCTGATCAGCAGCTATTTCGCCGATGCGGCGCAATTGATCGAAACGCTTTGTCAGGCATCCCGGCATTCGGATGCAACTGCACTGGCTCATGCCGCGCACTCCCTCGGCTTGGGCAGTGACTTTGTCGGCGCGCGCAAGCTTGCGGGAATGTGCGGCGAACTTGAACGAGCGGGTCTTGCCGGAGAGACACAAGGTTTGGAGCAGCGAATTGTCCGCATTCGGCAGGAGTATGAGGCGGTGCAGCTGGCAATGGAGGCGATGCGCTGCGGCGGTGAAACGGCCTGTCGGCCTGAATGAATGCCGCCGCATTGCCAGGTACGCGGGAGCGCACGCAGCCGTAACGCCAATGGATCATCTGCTCGGCGTAGTGGAGAGGCGCTTGCGCGCGCCGATCACTGCGGAAAGTTGTAGTAGGTCAGGTTCAGATAGGCAACGATGTCCTCGATTTCCTGAGGCGTCATTTTCGGGTTGAGATAGTCGTTGCGCCGGTTCACTCCTTCCCGCAGCGCCGCCAGCGACTTGATCCTTCCCGTGAATCGGGTAGGTTCGGCAGGCGGCAAATCGGAAAGCCCGCTGGCCCTGAGCACCGAATCGATGAAGCTGGCCGCGGCGTAGGTTACCGGCGCCACATAGCGCTCGATGCCGTGGCAGGCAAAGCATGCCCGGTGCAGCACCGCGCCTCTGACCGGGTCTCCGACCAACGGGTGCGCCGGCGCAGGCGCGTCCGAGGCTTTGGCATACTCGGCGCAGATTCTGGCTTTCTCTTCCGGGGTGCTGGCTGCTTCCATGCGGCGGCGATAGGCGTCGCCCTCGGCGCTGGGCATCCGGTCCGCATCCGGGATCACCTCTCGTTCGACTGCATGCGTCGCCGGACTACCGGCGCTTGTCGCGTTGTCCGTCCCCTTCGTACGCTGACCGCCCTCGATGCTGGAACTGAGGGCGAGTAGAACAAGGGCGCTTCCCAGAACTGCGACGCTTGCGCTGAAGGATTTCATGGTGTGCTCCTCCGCTGGTTGAGGGCACTCCAATTCTTACGCCTTCTATTGCTGACGCATTTGACATATATCAAACGTGGCGCTGCGCTCGAGGCGATGTACGGGGCGAGCACGTCCGCCAGCTCGAGTCGTGCGGTCAATGCCCCGGCCCCGGGGAACGCTCACGCCTGAGCGGTAGATCCTCGCGGATCTGCCGCACGGCGTCCGCGGTTGGCGGTCAATCGGCGCGAATATTGTTCTCGCGCACGACCTTGCCCCAGCGGTCGATTTCGCCGACCAGGAATTTCTGCAATCCATCCGGGGTGCTCACGACGAGGTCCATGCCCAGTTGTTCGGTGAGCGTCTTGCGCAGGTCCGGCTGGTTCAGGGCCTTGACCAGTTCTGCATGGAATTTGTCGAGGATGGGTTTGGGCGTTCCGCTCGGTGCGAACACGCCCCACCAGGCGAGCGCGGAGAAGCCGGAGAATCCTTGTTCCGACAGCGCGGGCACGTCGGGCATGGAGTGCGAACGCTTGTTCCCGGTGACTGCGACGGCGCGCAACTTGCCGCTCCTGATCTGCGGCGCCAGCACGGCGACCGAGCCGACAGCCAAGTCGACCTGTCCGCCCAGCGCGTCCTGGGTCATCGGACCGCCGCCTTTGTACGGCACGTGCACAATGCTGAAGCCGCCAGCGTGTTGCAACAGCGTCATCGTCAGGTGACCGAGGCTGCCGTTGCCGATCGAACCGTAAGTGACCGTGTCCGGCTTCGCTTTCGCCGCTGCGATCACGTCGGCGAAAGTCTTGTATGGTTTCGACGGATTGGTCGCAATCGCCATCGGCGCGGTGCCGATCAGCATCACCGGAGCCAGATCCTTCACCGTGTCGAAGGTCATCGGGAGCAGCGTCGGATTGACCGCATGCGTATCAAACACAAAGACGAAGTTGTAGCCGTCCGGCGCCGATTTGGCGACGTACGCAGTCCCGATGGAGCCTGACGCGCCGGGTTTGTTCTCGATGATGAATTGCTGCCCCATCGACTCGCTCAGTTTGACCGCGATCAGGCGCGCCAGCGGATCGACCGAGCCGCCCGGCGGGAAGGGCACCACGAATTTCACCGGCTTGGTTGGCCAGTTCACGCTTTGGGCCGAGCTTGGCAGCGACGCGAGCGCCGCGCAAAATGCCAGCCCCGCGACAGTGAGGCGACCGAACAATGTCTTGATCATGTTTTCTCCCCTAAAGAATTTGCTGTCATCGGCTATATTCGCACTCGGGCGGAAGTCTACCATTGCCGCGGATGGCGTTAGATCTCGACGCGCCGCGTTGCTCAAAAAATCAGCACCGCGGCGATCCAAGCCTCCGACATGTACCGACGCCGACAGCCGTCGGAAGCCTGCCCGAGATGCTTTGCATGCTTCGGGATTGTCCGGCTTACGGCAGAAGGTTCCTCGCGCGTCTGCGCTGTGCCAGCGGCCCGCGATGGCCGGCCGCTCCTCGCTTGCAGCGACCAGCGCAAAGTCGGTGCTGCAGGGCCCTGCCGTGGCTCCAACGCTCGGCGCCGGTCAAAGCGCGCGCATCACCCGCTGCAGTTTTTCGCGCACCTCGTTGCCAATCGGGCCGACGTCGGGGTTGCTGGTCATCTGGCCCATCATTCCCGGGTCGAGGAACTCCACCTGCACCGTGCCCGCCGCATCCTGGCGTACGACGACGTTGCACGGCAGCAGCAAGCCGATGCTCGGCTCGGCCGCGAGGGCGCGCTTCGCAAACGCGGGGTTGCAGGCGCCGAGAATGCGATATGGGGGCATGTTGTAATCAAGCTTCTTCTTCAACGTCCCCGCAACGTCGATCTCGGTCAATACGCCGAAACCTTCCTTCTTCAACTCTTCAGTGACCTTGGTCATCGCTTCGTCGAAGCTCATGGCCACCGACTTGCCAAAGCCATAACGGTTTTTCATGCTCTAGCGTCCTGGAGCCTGTTTGCCCTGCGCCGGCAGAAACTTGTAACCCCGGTCCTTTGCGCTGGCCAGGCAGGCTTCGTAATTGCTGTAACCCTTGGATGATTCTGCCACGATTGCCTGGCCCGCACCGATCTGTTGCCAGTTCCATCGATGACCTACATCCATGTAAAAACGCCAAATCACATTCATGTGTGTTTTCCTTTTCGGTTGGCGCTGGTCCGAACACGGGGCGCAGCGCAGGGCTGGGACCCTTCTCTTCCCACCTTGCCAGTGATATATCCTCCAATTCAGAGGACGCTCCAATTGCGCCGCAGCTTGAATCAGAGTTGCCTAAGGCAAGCATGGCACATTTGCCCAGCCCAGACTGGGGCAATGCATACGCTGGTCGAATTATAACAAAAAATCACCATGTTAGCGGTGGTTGACGCAATCGGTGTCAGCGCATTCGCCGGTCTTATTCAGCAGCGGTCGAAGCGTCGATGATTCCGCTTGTCTTTGCCGGCACCAGTCCGAGGCTCTGGAACTGCAGGAACAATTCACGACAGGCCCAGGCATCGGTGGCGGCGTAGGTGATTTGCGCCGCCGACAGCCGCGGCGCGGCCCAGTTCGAGGTGCGGGCGCCTTTGGGAATGCGAAAGCCGAGGAAAATACCGGCGAGGTTGCGCAGGCCCGTTTGGGTCAGGCTGCAGCGCCTGGCGACGATGCCCAGATCGAGGATATTCTGCTCCACGAACGGAAACAGCTGCTTCAGCGGGCGCAGATCATTCGCCAGGGCGACACCGACCTTGACCGTGCGCGGCTCCGCCAGCAGTTCGGCCACGACCTGGAACGCGTCGAGCTGGCGCAACTGGAACAAATACACTGTGCGCGCGGTGGCCGCCTGGACCAGGCAGGGCAGATGACTCTCGCCCTTTTTGAATGCGGGCCGCGTCTCCGTGTCGAATCCGATGACGCTTTCCTGCCGGATATCCGCCAGTGCGCGCTTCAAGTCGCCGGGCGTTGTCACCGGGCACACCTCGCCCTCATAGCGGCGGATCGGGAGTTTCGCCATCTCTTCCCGGGAAATCGCGCGAACAATTCCGTCTTGCAAAGTGACCGTGGTCGCAGGATTCATCGGACTGTCAAGGTTAGCGCGCATTTTCAAAAGTTCTGCTGCAACTAGGAGAAAACCGCGGTTATCTCCTACAATAGCTCGGTTTTGCGCCGGCCGACTTTATAGCACGAACAAGCCTATTCGGGAGATCTCTGATGAAAACGAATGACGCCTTGAAGCGAAGCCGCCGCCGATGGCTCCAGACCGCCGCGGCTGCCGCGGCAAGCCTCGCCTTGGGGGGGCTGCCGCTCGCAGCGCGCGCCGCGGGCGAGGCGTCGGGACAAATCAA
>JADGRR010000193.1 GCA_017880745.1 Burkholderiales bacterium | reverse complement strand
CGGTAGCCTTCCATCGCCGCCTGCAGCGCGCAGATCGGGTCGATCTCGGTCACCCATACCTGCGCCGAGAGCGCGCGCATCGCCTGCGCGCAACCCTTGCCGACGTCGCCATATCCGCATACCAGCGCGATCTTGCCGGCGATCATGACGTCGGTGGCGCGCTTGATCCCGTCGACCAGTGATTCGCGGCAACCGTACAGATTGTCGAATTTCGATTTTGTGACCGAATCGTTGACGTTGATTGCCGGGAACGCGAGCTTGCCTTCCTTCGCCATCTGATACAGGCGGTGCACGCCGGTGGTCGTTTCCTCGGTCACGCCCTTGATTGCGCCAATGCGCTTCGAATACCAGCCCGGCTGCGTGGCGAGGCGCTGCTTGATCGACGCATACAGCGCCGTTTCTTCCTCGTTGGTCGGCTTGGCGACGAGAGAAGCATCCTTCTCGGCGCGGGCGCCAAGGTGCAACAGCAGGGTGGCATCGCCGCCGTCGTCGAGGATCATGTTGGGCGTACCCTTGTCGGACCACTCGAAAATGCGGTGGGTAAACTCCCAGTACTCATCCAGGGATTCGCCCTTGTAGGCGAACACCGGCGTGCCGCCGGCGGCTATCGAGGCGGCGGCGTGGTCCTGGGTGGAGTAGATGTTGCACGAAGCCCAGCGCACCTCGGCGCCGAGCGCCTTCAGCGTTTCGATCAGCACCGCGGTCTGGATGGTCATGTGCAGCGACCCGGCGATGCGTGCGCCCTTGAGCGGCTTCTTCGCCGCGTATTCCTCGCGGATCGCCATCAGCCCGGGCATCTCGGTCTCGGCGATGCGGATTTCCTTGCGTCCCCAGTCGGCCAGCGACAGGTCGGCTACTTTGCAGTCGGTGAAGCTCTTGCTTTGCGGTACGGCGCTCATCACGCGCTCCTTTCGTTCAAGAAAAAAGTTCGTGAGCGCCGTTGCGGTTGTGGACACCTCGAGCCTGGCGGGCGGTGAAACCCGTCGCAACGCTCCTCGGGGGAGGCGCATTTTACCTCAATTGCTATGCCAGGCGCTAGGGCCGGGCTGGACTCGGCAAGGCTGATGCGGTGAACGCAGGCAGGCCCCCCTGACCGAGAGGTGCGGCGGCGGGAGATACGGTACGCTGGGGCCCGTCCCGCTTGGGTCCCCGGGCGATTCGCGTCCCTCGCGGCGGGGCTGCGCTGCAAATAAAACGGGCGGCTGGAAGCCGCCCGTCGGGGTTGAAGCCGGCGAACGCCCCTCAGGCAGCAACGGCCGCCAGTTTGATCCCGGCATCCGCCGCAAGCGCCTGCGCCTTATCCGTGTTCTCCCAGGTGAACTCCGGTTCGTCGCGGCCAAAGTGGCCGTAGGCCGCGGTCTTTTCGTAGATCGGGCGCAGCAGGTCGAGCATCTGCACGATGCCCTTGGGCCGCAGGTCGAAATGCCTCTGCACCAGTTCGGACAGCTTGTCGTCCGAAATCCTGCCGGTGCCGAAGGTCGTGACCATGACGCTAGTCGGGTGCGCCATGCCGATGGCGTAGGACACCTGGATCTGACATTTGCTCGCCAGGCCCGCGGCGACCACGTTCTTGGCGACGTAGCGTGCGGCGTAGGCGGCGGAGCGGTCCACTTTGGAAGGATCCTTGCCGGAAAAAGCGCCGCCGCCGTGCGGAGCCGACCCGCCATAGGTGTCGACGATGATCTTGCGCCCGGTCAGGCCGCAGTCGCCCTTGGGGCCGCCGATCTCGAAGCTGCCGGTCGGGTTGACGAGGTACTTGATCTGTCCCTTGATCAGATGCTTGGGCAGCACCGGCTTGATGATCTGCTCGATCACCGCCTCTTCGATCTGCTTGTGCGTCATGCCGGGCGCATGCTGCGTGGACAGCACCACGGTGTCGATCATGTCCGCCTTGCCGTTGGCGTAGCGCACGGTAACCTGCGACTTGGCGTCGGGGCGCAGCCAGGGCAGCCTTCCGTCGCGGCGCAATTCGGACTGGCGCTCGACCAGCCGGTGCGAAAGGTAGATCGGCAGCGGCATCATTTGCGGCGTTTCGTCGCAGGCATAGCCGAACATCAGGCCTTGGTCGCCTGCGCCCTGATCGAGGTCGAGGCCCTTGCCTTCGTCCACTCCTTGGGCGATGTCCTTGGACTGCTCGCCGTAGGCCACGATGACGGTGCAGGTGTGCGTGTCGAAACCGATCGCCGGATCGTCGTAACCGATGCGCTTGATCGTCCTGCGCGCCACCTCGCTGAAGTTGACCCGCGCGCCGGTGGTGATTTCGCCGGCGAGCACCACCAGATTGTCTTTGACCAGCGTCTCGGCCGCGACTCGGGAGGTCTTGTCCTGCGCTAGAATAGCGTCCAGAACCGCATCGGAAATTTGGTCGGCGACTTTGTCGGGATGGCCTTCGGAGACCGACTCCGAGGTGAACATGAAAGAGCTCATCGTTGGGTTCTAATGGATTGGAAAGGGCCGTAAGGATAGCATGTCTTGAGTCAATCCAAAAGTGACGCGGCGTGTTTCTGTTAGGCCTTGCGCGCGGGCTTGCCGCCTTGCCGCTTTCCGCCCTGCACCGTCTGGGTGCGCTATTCGGAAGGTTGGTCTATTTGGTTTCGCCCCGCTATCGGCACTATTTTCGCGCCAACCTGCGCGCCGCCGGCTATACGGACGGCGCGCTGCTCAGCCGGGCGATCGCCGAGGCCGGCAAGGGATTGCTGGAATTGCCGGCAATCTGGCTGCGGCCGCATGAAACGGTGGCAGACTGGGTGGTGCAGGTCACTGGTTGGGGCTTGGTCGAGGCGGCGCTCGCTCGGCGCCGCGGCATCATCTTTCTTACCCCGCACCTGGGCTGCTTCGAAATCACCGCCCAGTACTACGCCTACCGCGCACCCGCGAACGCCCCGCTCACCGTGCTCTACCGGCCACCGAAGAAGAAAGCAGTCGAGCCGCTGATGCTGGCGGGCCGCGACCGGCCCAATTTGCGCGTAGCCGGCGCCAATCTCAGGGGCGTGCGCATCCTGCTGCGCGCGCTCAAGCAGGGTGAGGCGATCGGCATCCTGCCCGACCAGGCTCCGGGCGTGGGCGAGGGCGAGTGGGCGGAGTTTTTCGGCCGTCCAGCCTACACCATGACGCTAGCCGGGCGCCTGGCCGAAGCCTCGGGTGCGCAGGTGATCCTCGCCTTCGCCGAACGCTTGCCTCAGGGCCGGGGTTATCACCTGCAGCTCTCAGCCATGCCGCAACCGCTGGCGGGCGAGTCGCCGGCGCGAGCGCTGAACCGCGCGCTGGAGGGCCTGATCCGATTATGTCCGGCGCAGTACGGGTGGGGGTATAACCGTTACAAGGTGCCGGCCGGGGCACAACTGCCAAAATGAATCCGGTACGCAGAACCAAAAAGGTATCGACGTGAATCCCGCGGCGGTTGCGGCGATACCCGCTGCGCGTCGCGCCTTACGCTGACAGGCTCATGCTGACCCGCGTCGCGCTCGCCCTCATGTGGCTGCTCAGGCTGCTGCCGCTGCCGGCATTGGCCGCGATCGGCAACGGTTTTGGCACGCTGCTCTATGCGTTTGGCCGCGAGCGCCGCCGCGTCTGCCTGATCAACCTCGCGCGCTGCCTGCCCGAGCTCGCAGCCGACGAGCGCGACGCGCTTGCGCGGCGCCACTTCCAGGCCTTCGCCCGCACCTTCCTCGAGCGCGCCATCCTGTGGTGGGGATCGCCCGCGCGCATCCGGCGGCTGGTGCGCATCGAGGGCATGGAGCATTTCGACGCGGTGCGCGGCGGGCCGCTGATCCTGCTCGCGCCGCATTTCGTCGGCCTGGACATGGCGGGCGCGCGCCTGGCGCTGGAATTCGACATGGTGTCGATCTACTCCAGGCAGAAAAACGCGGTATTCGATGCGGTGCTGTACGCCGGGCGCATGCGCTTCGGCCGGCTGACACTGCTCTCGCGCCAGGATGGGGTGCGTCCGGCGCTGCGCGCGATGCAGGCGGGGCGGCCGTTTTACTATCTGCCGGACATGGACTACGGCCAGCGTGATACCATTTTTGTGCCCTTTTTCGGCGTCGACGCCGCCACCATCACCGGCGTTTCGCGTCTGGCGCGGCTCGCCGGTGCGCGCGTGCTGCCGTGCGTCACGCGCATGCTTCCCGGCGGCGAAGGCTACGTGGTGCGCTTCCTTCCGGCCTGGGAAAATTATCCCGGCGCCAGCATCGAGGCCGACACGCGGCGCATGAACGCCTTTATCGAGGAGCAGGTGCGGCAGATGCCGGAGCAGTATCTGTGGGTGCACAAGCGCTTCAAGACCCGCCCGCCGGGCGAGCCGTCGTGGTATTGACGTGAATTGCGTACGGCGTATTAAGCATGGTTGCGTGCACTGCGCCGAATTGCGCGCTGCGCGCGCCAACCGTGTTTTTTGAGCGGATGAAAAGCGCATCCGCTCAAAGAACACGGTTATGGATAAAAGCAGCAACAGCTGGGGTTAGTTTTTATACGAGATCGCCGATTTCGTGCGGACGGCTTTTCGTCCGCGCAATGTCGCAACGTTGGAACAACGGGGGCGCAATTCAAGTCGCTACAGTATCGATCAAACCGTTCCGCCACTTCGCGGTTAAAATCCGTTCATGCCTTTTACCAATCCCGAGCCCGAAGAGATCAAAGCGCTGCTGCAGCGTGTAAAGAGCATCGCCGTGGTCGGTTTCTCGCCCAAGCCCGGGCGCGCTAGCCACAGCATCGCGCGCCGGATGCAGACCTTTGGTTTTCGCATCATCCCGGTGCGGCCCGGCATCAGCGAAGGCCTGGGCGAGAAGGCCTACCCCGACCTCGCCTCGGTGCCCGGGCCGATCGACCTCGCCAATGTGTTCCGCTCGGGCAAATACATCCCGCAAATCGTGGACCAGTGCCTGCGCCTCGGAATCAAGAATATCTGGATGCAGGAGGGCGCGGAGCACGAAGCGTCGGCCGAACGCGCGCTGGCCGCCGGCATGACCGTGGTCATGGGCCGCTGCATCATGCGCGATTACACCAGGTTGTGCCTTGAGTAGCGGCGCGCGCATTCTGCCGCTCGCCGAGGGCGATGCTGCCGCGGCGTTGAAACGCTCGGGCGCCGTCCGGCATCCGCCGCGGCCTGCTGGATGCGCGCGTGCGCGTATCCACCCGGGGCGGCGATTTGACGATACGCTGGGAAGGCGGGGACAATCCCGTGTGGATGACCGGTCCTGCGGTCGCCGTGTTCGAGGGAGAAATGGAAATCGATGAACGCTGAAGAAGTCGTACGCTATCTGCAGGACAACCCCGATTTTTTCGAAGAGTACGCCGAATTGCTGGCGCAGATCTACATTCCTCACCCGCACGGCGGGCGCGCCATTCCCATCGCCGAGCGCCAGATACTCACCCTGCGCGAGAAAAGCAAAAAGCTCAGCTACAAGCTCGAGCAGCTGATCGAGTTCGGCGAGGAGAACGACGCCATCGGCGAAAAAATGCATCGCCTGTGCCTGGCGCTGATTCCCGCCCGCGACATGCAGGGCATGCTGCAAGCGCTGTACTACAACCTGCGCGAGGACTTCGCCGTTCCGCATCAGGTGGTGCGGGTTTGGCACTCCGGTATCGGCGCGCTCGCGGGATCCGAATTCGCGCCGGCAAGCGACGAGTTGCGCCAGTACGCGGCGAGCCTGGAACATCCTTATTGCGGTCCGGGCGCAAATCCCGAGGTCGCGTCCTGGTTCGGCGAGGCGGCGGCACAACTGCGCTCGTTTGCCTGCATGCCGCTGCGCGACGGCGGCAACGCGAGCATCGGCATGCTGGCGCTCGCAAGCGAGGATCCGAAGCGCTTCTACCCGGAGATGGGCACGCTCTACCTCAAGCGCCTGGGGGAGCTCGCGAGCGCGGCGCTGCAGCGGTATTTGTAGCCGTGACTGCGAAACCGGCGGCGAAGCAGGATCCCCGCCGCGAATTGCTCGGCGCCTACCTCGAGCACCTGTCGCACCAGCGCCACCTCGCCGCAGGCACGCGCCACAACTACCACCAGGACATCGAGGCCCTGTTCGTACTCAATCCGGGAGTCGCGCTCGAACGCATGCAGCCGCAGCACATCCGCCGCAGCGTGGCGCAACTGCACGCGCGCGGCCTGTCCGGCCGCACCATCGCACATATGCTGTCCGCCTGGCGCGGGTTCTACACTTGGCTCGCGCGGCACCGCGGCTACAGCGCCAATCCCTGTCTCGGCCTGCGCC
>JADGRR010000192.1 GCA_017880745.1 Burkholderiales bacterium | reverse complement strand
CGCAAGCGCAAGCGAAGGCGTAAACCTGATCCAGCTCGACCGGCTGCGCGGCGCAGCGCAGTATGGCGACGCCCATGGTTGGCGCGAAGGCCTGCAGCAGCTCGAGCACGACTGGTTTGCACCGCTGCTGCAAACGCTCAGGCAAGAACGCATCGGCATGCTCAGCCTGCATGCGCTCGGGCCCGCTGGCGTGCTTTCGGCCGAGACCACCCGCGGCGATCTGCGCCGCTTCTGGCGGCGGGTCAAGCCGCTGGCGGATTTCGCATAACCATGGCCACCATCATCACCCGCCCGATCCCCCAGCGCGCGCGCGACATGCTGGTCCAGCAGGGCCTGCATCCGGTGCTGGCGCAGCTGTATGCCGCGCGCGGCGTGCGGGACAAGGGCGAGGTGGAGAGCGAATTTGCCGGCCTGATCCCGCCCGAGCGGCTGCTGCATGCGGCCCAAGCTGCGACGCTGCTCGCCGATGCCATCGAAACGAAACAGCGCCTGCTGATCGTTGCCGACTACGACTGCGATGGCGCCACGGCCTGCGCCGTCGGCGTGCGCGCGCTCTCCGCATTCGGTGCCGACGTGGCTTACCTCGTGCCCAACCGCTTCGAATACGGCTACGGACTCACGCCGGAAATCGTCGAGCTCGCCGCGCGCCAGGTGCCGCGCCCCGACCTCCTGATCACCGTGGACAACGGCATCGCCAGCAACGAGGGCGTAGCGCGTGCGAACGCGCTTGGCATCGCCACGCTGATCACCGACCACCATCTGCCCGGTGACACGCTGCCACAGGCGAACTGCATCGTCAATCCCAACCAGCCCGGCTGCGATTTTCCGAGCAAAGCCATCGCCGGCGTCGGCGTGATGTTCTATGTCATGCTGGCGCTCAGGGCCGAGCTGCGCCGGCGCGGCCACTTCAGCGACCGCCCTGAGTTCAACCTGGCGACGCTGCTCGATCTGGTGGCCCTGGGCACGGTCGCGGACGTGGTGCGGCTGGACCGCAACAACCGCATCCTGGTGGCGCAGGGCTTAAAGCGCATCCGCGACGGCAAGATGCAGCCCGGCATCGCCGCGCTGCTGCGCGTGGCCGGGCGCGAGGCGCGGCGCGCGTCCTGCTTCGACTTGGGCTTCGCCGCCGGGCCGCGGCTCAATGCCGCCGGGCGCCTGGCCGACATGGCGTTGGGAATCGAGTGCCTGATCACCGACGATACGGCGCGCGCGCTCAACATCGCGCAGGATCTGGACCGGCTGAACCGCGAGCGGCGCGAAATCGAAGGCACCATGCAGGATCAGGCGCTGGCGATGCTGGAGGGCCTGGGCCCGGGTTTGGGTGCGGATGCGGATGCGGGCGAGGCCTACACCATGGCGCTGTTCGATCCGTCCTGGCACCAGGGCGTGGTGGGCATACTCGCAGCGCGCATCAAGGACCGGCTGCACCGGCCGGTGATCGCCTTCGCCGCAGGCAGCGCGGGCGAACTGAAAGGATCGGGGCGATCGATCCCGGGCCTGCATTTGCGCGACGCGCTCGATCTCGTCGCCAAGCGCGCGCCCGGCCTGATCCTGCGTTTCGGCGGTCATGCCGCCGCCGCGGGCCTCACCATACGCAGCGAAGGCCTGGCGCAGTTCGGCGAACTGTTCGAGAGCACGGTGCGCGGGCTGATCAATGCGTCCGATCTCGCGCGCAGCCTCGAGACCGACGGCCCGCTGGAATCGGCCTACATCAACCTGGACACGATACGCATGCTGGAGCGCGAGGTCTGGGGCCAGGGCTTCCCGCAGCCCTTGTTCTGCGACCGCTTCGCCGTAGCCAGCCAGCGCGTCGTCGGCGACAAGCATCTGAAACTGCGCCTGCAGAAGGACGGCAAGTCATACGAGGCGATACGCTTCAATTCGCTGGCTCCGGCAGGCGCAGCGATCCGCGCCGCCTACCGCCTGGCGGTGAACGAGTACAATGGCGTGCAAAGCGTACAACTCATCGTCGAGGAGTGGGAGAGCGCCGCATGAACCTGGGCTTTCTCGAAGCCACCGGCCTGGCGCCCTTGCCGGCCTTCCTCACCAGCCTGGCGCTCGGACTGCTGATCGGGCTGGAGCGCGAACGCAATCCCGCGAGCAAGGCCGGCCTGCGCACCTTCGCCCTGGTCGCGCTCCTGGGCACGCTCGCCAGCCTGATCGCCGAGAAGACCGGCGCGCCCTGGATACTTGCGGCAGGACTCGCCCTGGTCGGCCTGATGATGATCGCCGCCTACGCGCGCGACAGCGGCGACGCTGCCGACCCCGGAACCACTTCGGTGGCCGCGGTGTGTGTCTGCTATGGACTGGGCGCGCTGATTTGGCTGGGCTATCCCACGCTCGCGGTGATGCTCGGCGTGATCACCACCATGCTGCTGTACTTCAAACCGGAACTGCGCGGCCTGTCGCAGAGCCTGACGCGCCAGGACCTGTTCTCGATCCTGCAATTGGCCGCACTGAGCTTCGTTATCCTGCCGGTGCTGCCCGACCAGGACTACGGGCCGTACAACGCGCTCAACCCGCACCAGATCTGGCTCATGGTGGTGCTGATCTCCGGCATCAGTCTCGCCGGCTACATCGCGCTGCGGATTACCGGCGGGCACCATGGCGTGCTGCTGCTCGGCCTGTTCGGAGGGCTGGTATCGAGCACCGCCACCAGCATGGTCTACGCGCGCCACGCGCGCGACCCGGGAATGCTGCAGCTCGCGGCGGTAGTGATCCTCACCGCCAATCTGGTGGTGCCGGTGCGTCTCGCGGTGCTGGGCGGCGTGGTCTCGCCCGGCATCCTGCCGCTGCTCCTGCCCGCGCTGGCATCCGCGCTCGCCTGCAGCGCGGCCGGCGCGCTCTACTGGTGGCGCCGGCTGCGCGCGCAGCCCGAGTTGGTGGTGCCTGAAATTCGCAATCCGACCGAGATTCGCACTGCGCTGGGATTCGGGCTGCTGTTCGGCGTGGTGCTGTTCTGTTCCGCTTGGTTGTCGGACGTTGCCGGCAGCGGCGGCCTGTACGCGGTGGCGCTGGTGTCAGGCCTCACCGATGTGGACGCGATCACGCTTTCAACCTTGCGCCTGTACGATCTGGGCAAGCTCGAGCCGGTGCAGGCGGTGAGCGCCATCGTACTGGCGCTGGTTGCGAACATGGCGTTCAAGCTCGGGCTGGTGTTCGCGGTCGGCGGCGCCGCGCTCGGGCGCCGCTGTGCGCCGGCCATGCTCGCGGCCGCCGCTTCTGCCGGCGTGGCGCTCGCTTTTCTTCCCGTCTAAACTGCGCCCATGACCGAGACCATACGCATAAGCTGGCCGGGCGGCTTCGTTTCCGCCGCGCTCCGGAATACGCCAACAGCGGCAAAGCTGCTCGCGATCCTGCCCTGCACGGCACACGCTCACACCTGGGGCGAGGAAGTGTATTTCACCTTGCCGGTCGAAGCCGCCTTGGAGCAGGACGCGCGGCAGGTAGTCGAGCCCGGCACGGTCTGCTTCTGGGTCGAGGGCGCGTCGTTGGCGCTGCCCTACGGCGCGACGCCGATTGCGCAAAAAGGCGAATCGCGCCTGGTGACCAAATGCAACCTGCTCGGCAAGATCGACGGCGACCCCAAGGCACTGGCCGGGATACGCGACGGCGATGCGATCAAAGTGTCGCGGGAGTGAACCATGGAACGCAAGCGCGTCAATTCCAGCAAGATCCGCGCGGTCGGCTACGATCCGAATTCGCGGCTGCTTGAAGTCGAACTGCGCGACGGCACGGTGCTCGCCTACAGCGGCGTAGCGCCGGAAGTGCACCGCCAGTTCATGAACGCGCCCTCGCCCACCAGTTATTACGAGGACAAAATCGTCGACGAGTTTTCAGCGCGGCGGCTTTAGGGTCTGATCCGCTGCTTATACCTCGCGTCTTAATTTGCGTCCCGGTATTTGCAGAAGTTCGATTTTGCGCGGACGAAAAAACGTCCGCGCGGATCGCCGATTGCGCACGGATGAAAAGTACATCCGTGCGCAATCGACGATCTGGTATTAAAACCCCAACCCGCCCTTGTTGTTAACCGTAACCGCGATTTCGGTACGGATGTTTTTATCCGTACCGAAATCGCGGTTGGCGCGCGAAGCGCGCAGGTTTTCTGCCGGCATGCGACAGCGTCTAAAACGCCGCAAAGAGCCAGACGCTAAAGGCTGCGCATGTGCTGCACCATGCGCCGGCGCGCGGCCGCATCGGGCAGGCGCCCCAATGCCGCGCCCATGTTGTCCACCAGGTAATCCGGATTGCGCGTGGCGGGAATGGCGCAGGTCACCGCCGGGTGGGAAAGGATGAACTTGAGAAAAAACTGCGCCCAGCTGTGGCAGTCGAAATCCTTCGTCCACTCGGGCAAGTCCCTGCCCTTCACCCTGCGGAACAGTTCGCCCTCTTCGAACGGGCGGTTGACGATCACCGCCGTCTGGTACTCCGCGCAAACCGGCAGCAGGCGCTCGTCGGCTGCCGTGGCCGCCACGTTGTAGTTGAACTGCGCGAAATCGAGCTTCTCCGACTTGATCAGGCGCTCGAGTTCGGCGTAAGCACCCTCGTGGTAGTGGGTGATGCCGAGGTAGCGGATCCTGCCCTGCTCCTTCCATTCGCGCAGGGTCGTGAGCTGGGTCTTAACGTCCGTGAGGTTATGCACCTGCATCAGGGCCATGCGCGTTGCGCGCATGCGGCGCATGGATTCTTCCATCTGGCGTACGCCGGCTTCGCGCCCGCTGGTCCAGACCTTGGTGGCGAGAAACAGTGATTTCTCCACCCCGAGATCGCTGACGAGGTCGCCGACCACGGACTCCGAACTCCCGTACATGGGCGAGCTGTCCACCATCTGCCCGCCTGCCCTGACGAAGCGCGCGAGCACTTCGCGCGCGGCAGCGCGTCCGCCCGCGTCGCCGCCGACGTCGAAGGTCTGCCAGGTGCCCAGGCCGACTGCGTGCAGCATTTCGCCTGTCTTCGGAATCGGACGCTTGAGCGGCGCCCCGGCCGCATGCGCAGGTGGAATCACGGCGATGGCAGGTACTCCGGCAATCAGTTTCAGAATTTTGCGGCGCGAGGTCATCGGTCAATATTTCTTATGCAGTCCCGGGAGAACCCTGGCGGAACCTAAGGGGACGCACCCAGGCGAGAGTATAATTGCGCAATTCTGACAGAAAAGCCAATCATGGAAGCCGAAAAGATCAATGCCCTCTCCAACAGCCTCACCGACCTCGGCGCCCGCGCCAAGGAAATGCGGAGGTATCTTTGACTTCGAGACCAAGCGGGAACGCCTGATCGAAGTCGGGAGGCAGCTCGAACAGCCGAACGTCTGGAGCGACGCCAAGCGCGCGCAGGAACTCGGCCGCGAAAAGAAGACCCTGGAGGGCGTCGTCGGCAGCCTGTTGCTCCTCGAGGGCCAGTTGCGCGACGCCAGGGAGCTATTCGAGATGGCGCGCGCCGAAGCCGACGATGCCACGCTCATGAGCCTGGCCGGGGACATTGCTGCGGCGGAAAAGCTGGTGGCGAGCATGGAGTTTCGCCGCATGTTCTCCAATGCGCTCGATCCGAACAATTGCTTCCTCGACATTCAGTCCGGTTCGGGGGGCACTGAAGCGCAGGACTGGGCGGCAATGCTGGAGCGCATGTACCTCAAGTACTGCGAGCGCAGCGGCTTCAATATCGAAGTGCTGGAAGAATCCGAAGGCGAGGTGGCGGGAATCAAGAGCGCGACCATCAAGGTTTCGGGCGAGTACGCCTACGGGCGCCTCCGCACCGAGACCGGCATTCACCGCCTGGTGCGCAAATCGCCATTCGATTCCGGCAACCGGCGCCATACCTCGTTCGCCAGCGTATTCGCCTACCCCGAGGTGGACGACACCATCGAGGTCGAAATCAACCCCGCGGACCTGCGCATCGACACCTACCGCGCCTCGGGCGCCGGCGGCCAGCATATCAACAAGACCGACTCCGCGGTGCGCATCACCCACCTGCCCACCAATATCGTGGTGCAGTGTCAGAATGATCGCTCGCAGCACCGCAACCGCGCCGAAGCCATGGCCATGCTCAAATCGCGCCTGTACGAACGGGAGATCCGCAAACGCCAGGACGAACAGCAGAAGCTCGAGGACTCGAAGACCGACATCGGCTGGGGTCACCAGATCCGCTCCTACGTGCTCGATCAGTCGCGCATCAAGGACTTGCGCACCGGCGTCGAGATCGGCAACACCCAGGCGG
>JADGRR010000191.1 GCA_017880745.1 Burkholderiales bacterium | reverse complement strand
TGTCGCTACTCCCCTGTTGCCAGGCGCGTCGTTGGAGTCCAAAGTAGCTGAACAATATCGCCGCCAGCAGGAACGGGATCATCGCCGTCGCCAACGCTGCGCCCTCGCCCAAGGCGCCTCCGGGAATGGCGCGCTGGAACGACAGCGTCGCCATCAGATGTGTGGCATTGAGCGGCCCGCCGCGGGTGAGCACGTAGATCAGCTGGAAATCGGTGAACGTGAACAGCACCGAGAAAGTCATTACCACCGCGATGATCGGAGTCAACAGCGGCAGCGTCACGTACCAGAACTGCTGCGACGGTTTGGCGCCGTCGATCGAGGCCGCTTCGTAGAGCGAGGGCGGGATGGTTTGCAATCCAGCGAGCAGGCAAATCGCGACGAAGGGCACGCCGCGCCAGATATTGGCGACGATGGTCGACATGCGCGCCATCCAGGGATCGCCGAGGAAGTCGATATAGCTGTGGATCCATCCCATTTTCATCAGCAGCCAGCTCACCACCGAGAACTGGGCGTCGTAAATCCACCAGAACGCGATTGCAGACAGCGCCGTCGGCACGATGAATGGCAGCAGAACCACGGCGCGAATAGCGGATTTGAACGAAATGTTCTGGTTCAGCAGGATCGCCAGCCACAGGCCGAGCGCGAACTTGACGCTGCTCGCAACTACCGTATAGAAGAGCGTGTTGAACAGCGACAGCCGCGCCACGGCGTCGCCGAACAGGAATTGGTAGTTGTCCAGCCCGACCCATACGCCGGCGCGCCCCACCTTGGTGTCGGTGAAACCCAGCCAGGTTCCCAGCCCGAGTGGATAGGTGAGGAACAGGAGCAGCAATACTGACCCCGGTAGCATGAAAATGAAGCCGAGGAAATTGCGGTTTTCGAGTAGTCGGCGCACGGAGTCTATGTTTTATGGTTTGAGCAGAGGCGCGGCGCGCGCGCCTCTGCTCAAACCTCTGCCCGGCCGTGCGGTCGGGCAGAGGAGCCTGCTGTCTAAACTTTGTAGTAACGCAGCGCGCGCTTCTCAGCGGCCTCTGCTGCTTCCTTCGGCGTCTTGGAACCGGAGGCGGCTTCCGCCACCATGTTCACGACGATGAAGTCGGCCATCGCAGCGGCCGAGGCGTAGCCCATGGTGCCGGCGTAGCCGTTCGGAATCATGATCTTCATCGCATCGCGGTAGGGCGTGTTCTTCGGATCGGAGGTCCAAATCGGATTCGACTCGTAAGCCTTGAGCGGCTGCGTGACGTAGCCGTTGGCCGCCTGCTGCCAGGGTTCATACTGTTCTTTCTCCATCATGAAGCGCAGGTATTCCTTGGCCGCGTTCGGGTACTTGCTGTACTTGAAGATCATCATCGGGAAGAACAGATGCAGCTCGGTCGGATGGCCGACCGGTCCGATTGGGAAGTGGGCGTGCTGGATGTCGTCCGCCATCGCCTTCAGCTTCGGGTCGGTCGAGTTTTTCGCGGCGTAATAAACCGAGATGCCGTTGTAGGTCAGGCTGAGGTCGCCGGAGAGGAAGGCTTTGTTATTGTTCGGGTCGAGCCAGGACAGCGTGCCTGGGATGAAGGTTGCATACAGCGCCTTCGCGTATTCGAGCGCCTTGATCGTCTCGGGGCTGTTGATCGCGACGTTATTGTGCTGATCGACCAACTTGCCGCCGAAGGCCCAGAGCAGCGAGTGACACCAGCAGTTGCCGTCGCCGGTGGCGTTGCCGAGCGCGAAGCCGCCGGGCGTGCCTTTGGCTTTGAGCGCCTGCATCAGCTTGAGAAAGCCGTCGGTATCCATCGGGAACGAGCTGAATCCTGCGGCTTTCACCATGCTTTCGCGGTAGACGACGGCATTGCCCGCGCAGCCCATCGGGACCGCGACCCATCTACCCTTGTCGATGCCGTAGGCCTTGGCCGCGTCGTACCAGCCGCCGTACTTGGCGCCGAGATAGTTGCAAACATCGGATACGTCGACCAGCTTGTCCGGATACTGATGCGCGTCTTCGAAAGTGCTGATGATGATGTCGGGACCGCTGCCGATATTGGCCGCCACTGCAGCCTTCGGCCGCACGTCTTCCCAGCCCTCGGCGTCCAGGCGCACTTCGATGCCGGTCTTTTCGGTGAACTTCTTCGTGTTCGCGAGCCACAGGTCGCCGTCGCCCTGAACGAACTGCTTCCAGCGCAGCATGCGCAGCTTGGCGCCTTTCTCGGGTTTCAGGTTGAGTGTTGGCGCGGCACCGGTCTTCTTGCCCTGGGCGAGCACGTCGCCGGTGGCGGCGCCGGCGGCGAGGCCGGCGGACATCTTCAAGAAATTGCGACGATCGATATTGCTCATTTGAACCTCCTTTTGTGGTTGTTACAGTCTCGTCCCGCTTGACGGATCAAACAGGAAGGTAAGTTCCGGATACAGCCGTATGGCCTCGCCCGGCTTGAACACGTGGCGCTCGCGCACCACCGCAGTGACGTCGGTGCCGCCGACCTTGCAGAAGATCTGGGTGTCGGCGCCGGTGGGCTCGACGACGACGACCTCGGCGTGCACCCCATCGGACCTGACCAAGAGGTGCTCGGGGCGCACGCCCACGATCACTTCGCGCCCTTCAACGGCCGCCGAAGTCGGTGCGGGAAGCAGCAAACCGTCGGCCATCTGCACCTGCAACCCGCCGCCGTTCCTGACCAGCTTGCCCTTGAGGAAATTCATCGACGGTGAGCCGATAAACCCGGCCACGAACAGGTTCGCCGGGTTGTCGTAGAGTTCCAGCGGCGAGCCGATCTGTTCGGTCTTTCCGGCGTTCATGACCACGATCTTGTCGGCCATGGTCATGGCTTCGATCTGGTCGTGGGTGACGTAAATGGAGGTGGTGGTGAGTCGCTGGTGCAGCTCCTTGATCTCGGTGCGCATCTGCACCCTGAGCTTCGCGTCCAGGTTGGACAGCGGCTCGTCGAACAGGAATACCTGCGGGTCGCGCACGATGGCGCGGCCCATGGCCACGCGCTGGCGCTGGCCGCCGGAGAGCTGGCGCGGGTAGCGCTCGAGGTACTCCATCAGCCCCAGGATATTTGCCGCCACCTCGACGCGCTGGCGCATTTTTTCGCGGCTCTCGCCGGCGAGTTTCATCGAGAATGCCATGTTGTCGAACACGGTCATGTGCGGGTAGAGCGCGTAATTCTGGAACACCATGGCGATGTCGCGCTCCTTTGGCGGCACTTTGTTGACCACGCGCCCGCCGATCTCGATCTCGCCGCCCGAGATTTCCTCCAGGCCGGCGATCATGCGCAACAGCGTGGACTTGCCGCAGCCCGAAGGGCCGACCAGCACGCAGAACTCGCCGTCCTCGATCTCGATGTTTACGCCATGCACCACGCGGGTGGAGCCGAAGGACTTGAACACGCCTTTCAGGGTGACTGCCGCCATGATTAACTGCCTGCGCTCCATTCCTTGATGTAGCGATTGTGGGTCTGGTCCATGTGCCGCCGCATCGCGCTGCGCGCAGCACGCGGATCGCGCCGCACAATCGCGCTGACGATCGCCTGGTGTTCGCGCACCGTTTCCGCCGCCATTTTCGGGTACTCGAGTTTGCGCTCGAGGCTGCGGTACAGCGGCCCCATGCGCTGGTCCCACAGGGCCTGCACCACCATGACCAGCGCGCTGTTGCCGCTCGCCTCGGCTATGCTCACATGGAACAGCCGGTCCGCGTCGAGCGGATTGTGATGGCGTTTGCTTTCCCTGACCATGCCGGCATGGGCGCCGCGTATCGCGCGCAGTTGCGCCGGGTTTGCGTTTTTCGCCGCCAGCGCCGCGCACTCGCCCTCGATCAGCCGGCGCGCGTGGATCACTTCGAACGGGCCGGAATCGCCCTGCAGCGCATCGTTGCGGCGCCGTTTTCCCGGATCGCTCACATAGATACCCGAGCCGACGCGCACGTCGAGCAAGCCTTCGACTTCGAGCGCGATCAGCGCCTCGCGCACCGAAGGCCGGGATACGCCGAGTTGCCGGGCCAGATCCCGCTCCGGCGGCAGGCGCGCGCCCGGTGTGTATTCGCCGTCGCTGATCAGCACGCTGATCTGGTCGGCGATCTGGCGGTACAGGCGGCGCGGCTCGAGCGTTTGCAGGGGCATGAATTGACTTTGAGTGCCTAACAGAATTTCCGTTAGGCGCCTGATTTAGGGGAGCACGAGGGGGCATGCCCCCTCGTATTGTTATGCACTCTTGGTCTCGGCGTGCGCGAAGGTGGACGGAAGCTTAGCGGCCGCGCTACACTTTGGTCAAGTGGTCAGACCAATTTTAACCGGAGCAGGCGAGGTTTCAACCGCAGCGCCGGATATTGCAACGCAACATCCGGCGGCATTTTGGCCACGCCGCATTTTTGCAGGTATTATTCAAAACAAAAAAGGAGAAGCTCGATGAGCGCCAGACTGGCGGGCAAGACTGCATTCATCACCGCGGCGGGGCAGGGCATGGGCAAGGCGGCCGCCATCGCTTTCGCCCGCGAAGGCGCTAAAGTCTGGGCGACCGACCTCAAATCCGGGCCGCTCGACGAGCTTGCCGGCGTCGCCGGCATCGCCACGCGGCAACTCGACGCCACCGACGAGCAGGCGATCGCCAAGCTCGCAGCCGAGGTCGGCGCGATCGACGTGCTGCTCAACTGCGCCGGCTACGTGCACCACGGCAGCATCCTCGACTGTACGCCACTGGACTGGGACTTCAGCATGAACGTGAATGTGCGCTCGATGTACCTGGTGACACGCGCCTTTTTGCCGGGCATGCTGGCAAGAAAGGGCGGCTCGATCATCAACATGGCGTCGATCGCCTCGAGCATACGCGGGCTGCCCAATCGCCTGGTCTACGGCACGTCGAAGGCAGCGGTGATCGGGCTGACCAAAGCGCTTGCGGCCGACTACGTCAAGCAGGGCATACGCTGCAATGCGGTGTGCCCCGGCACCATCGACACGCCGTCGCTGGCGGACCGCATCAATGCGTTGCCCGATCCGGTGCAGGCGCGCAAGGACTTCATCGCGCGCCAGCCGATGGGGCGGCTGGGCACGGTGGATGACATGGTGCCGCTGTTCATTTACCTTGCTTCGGATGAATCCGCTTTCGCCACCGGGACCACGTTCTCGGTGGATGGCGGGATGACGATCTAGGCCTAGAGTGCGGACTGAACCGGAGCGAATCGGCCACAAATTGCATTGAGCGCCGGGAAATCCATGGAAACAGTTGGGGATTTGGCAATTGCTAAGTAAAATACCCTGCTATTGAATACCCCGTATTGAAGTCCGGGTCCCTTGAAACGGAGAAAACATGAAACTTTGTCGTTACGGTAAGAATGGCTTCGAGAAGCCGGGCATGATCGATGCTCAGGGCAACATCCGCGACCTGTCCGCTGTGGTGGAACAGATCGACCAAGGGACGATTTCGCCCGCGGGGTTGGCGAGGCTGCGGAAGATCAAGGCCGAGACGCTGCCGCTGGTGAAGGGCGAGCCGCGTCTGGGCGTGCCTTATGTCGGAATTTCCAAATTCGTCGCCATCGGCCTCAATTACGCCGACCATGCGCGCGAGGCGAACATGCCGATCCCGCCCGAGCCGGTCGTGTTCATGAAAGCCACAACTTGCATCACCGGACCGAACGACAAAGTCATTCAGCCGCGGAATTCGACCAGGCTCGACTGGGAGGTGGAGTTGGGCGTGGTCATCTGCAAGAAGGCGCAGTACGTGCCCGAGGACAAGGCGCTCGATTATGTGGCCGGTTACTGCGTGGTGAACGACGTGTCCGAGCGCGCGTTCCAGCTGCAGTCCAGCCAGTGGGACAAGGGCAAGGGCTGCGATACCTTCGGCCCGATCGGCCCCTGGCTGGTCACCACCGACGAAATCCGCGATCCGCAGAACCTGGACATGTGGCTGGACGTGAACGGCCTGCGCATGCAGAAAGGCAACACGCGCACCATGATTTTCGGCGTGGCGAAGCTGGTGTCCTACTGCAGCCAGTACATGACGCTGCTGCCGGGCGACATCATCACCACCGGTACACCGCCCGGGGTGGGCATGGGGGTCAAACCCGAGCCGGTGTTCCTGAAGCCGGGCGACGTGATGAATCTGGGCATCCAGGGTCTGGGCGAACAGCGCCAGGACGTGGTCGCCTTCCCGGGTTGAGAGGCGGCGGGGCCGCCGACCTCGGTTCGTGCTGAGCGGCCAGGCGGTCTTCGGACTGCCTGGCGTTTCGCCCCATAAAAAAATGAAAATCGCAGTCTTGGGCG
>JADGRR010000011.1 GCA_017880745.1 Burkholderiales bacterium | reverse complement strand
CGGCTCCCTCGCTGCATTCAGGTCAGGGGACATGCAGCTATTCCAGGTGAGTTTCAGCCGCTCCGGCCAAAACCGGATTCCCTGGACCAGGCAATACCTGTACGCCTCCTGAAACAACGCGATGGACACCTGTGACGCGCTCATCGTCGGGGGCGGCCCCGCGGGCTCGTCTTGCGCCTGGAAGCTGCGCCAGCAGGGCATGGCGGTGACGGTGCTGGACAAGGCGCTGTTCCCGCGCAACAAGGTATGCGCCGGCTGGATCACGCCTGCGGTGGTGCAGGCGCTGCAACTCGATACCGAGGCCTATGCCAGGGAACGCGTGCTGCAGCCGATAACGGCCTTTCGCACCGGACTGATCGACGGCGGCGAAGTGGAGACGCGCTACCAGAGCACGGTCAGCTTCGGCATACGCCGCTGCGAATTCGACGACTATCTGCTGCAACGCTCGGGTGCGCGCATGCGGCTCGGCGAGACGCTGAATTCGCTGGAGAAACGCGGCAGCCAATGGCTGGTCAACGACGCCATCACGACTCCATTGATTATCGGCGCAGGCGGGCATTTCTGCCCGGTGGCCCGCTTTCTGGGCGCGAAGCCGGGCGCCGCTGAACCCGCAGTGGCGGCGAAGGAAATCGAATTCGAGATGGATCCGGCGCAAGTCGCCGACTGCCGGGTTCGCGCGGATACACCGGAACTTTATTTTTGCCGGGATCTAAAGGGGTACGGCTGGTGCTTCCGCAAAGGCAACTATCTCAATATCGGGCTGGGCCGCGAGGGCAACCAGGGTCTTTCGGAGCAACTCAAGGATTTCTGCGATTTTCTCAGGCAACGCGGCAGAATTCCCGGGAATATCCCCGACAAATTCCATGGTCATGCCTATCTTCTGTACGGGCATTCCGGCCGCAAGCTGCTGGATGACGGGGTGCTGCTGGTCGGTGATGCGGCCGGGCTGGCCTATCCCGAAAGCGGCGAAGGAATACGGCCGGCGGTCGAGTCCGGCCTGATCGCGGCCGCCGCCGTGGCCGAAGCGGGGGAAGATTACCGCCGTCAACGGCTGCAGGTTTACGCGAACCGGCTAAGGGCGCGTTTCGGACCGGAAGCGGCCCCGGCCGGGGACATGATTCCCGGGTTCCTGCGCAACATCCTCGCCGGGGCGCTGTTGAGCAGCCGCTGGTTTACCCGCCGCGTGGTGCTGGATCGCTGGTTTCTGCACGCGCACCACCCGGGGCTGCAATAGGGGCATTCGCGAGCGCCAACCAGGCGCGCCCTGGAAGAGCCTGAATCCAGGCACGCATTATCGAGGCTCTCATTCTGCGGCGGGGGCAAGTTCCTCCAGCGCCAGTTCGAGCAATTCCCGCGCCTTGATCCAGTTCGGGTGAATTCTTTCGCTCGGGACGTGTTTGTGCGCCATGAACGATACGTTGGCCTCGATCGCCTGCAGCAAGGCGATTTGGGCCAGCTGAGCCGCGAAAAGCTGCTGGAATTGTTTGTCGGTCATGTGTTCCTCCTGCTACCTTCGAACCATATCACCAGTGTGTCTTCACTATAGACAATCGCGCCGGTTTTGGAACAGCCCCGGCGCCGGCTATACCAGTCCCAGCGCCTCTTTTTGCTTCGCGACCAACTGCGCGATGCCTATTTCCGCGAGCACCAGCAGCGCATCCATTTCGTTGCGCGAAAACGGCGCACCCTCGGCGGTTCCCTGAACCTCGACAAATCCGCCCGCACCCGTCATCACCACGTTCATGTCGGTATCACAGGCCGAATCCTCGGCGTAATCCAGGTCGAGCACCGGCGTGCCCCGGAATACCCCGACCGAAACCGCGGCAACGAGATCGTTCAAAGGGGAGCTTGCGATCAGACCGCGCTGCAGCAGCAGCGTGACCGCGTCGTGCACGGCCACATAGGCGCCGGTGATGCTGGCGGTGCGCGTGCCGCCGTCGGCCTGGATCACGTCGCAGTCGATCTGGATGGTGCGCTCGCCCAGCAGCGACAGGTCGGCGACTGCGCGCAGGCTGCGGCCGATCAGGCGCTGGATCTCCTGCGTGCGGCCGGACTGCTTGCCGCGCGCGGCCTCGCGGTCGGTGCGGGTATTGGTCGCGCGCGGCAGCATGCCGTACTCGGCAGTGAGCCAGCCGCGGCCCTGCCCTCTGAGAAATCCCGGCACCTTTTCTTCCACGCTGGCGGTGCACAGCACCTTGGTGTCGCCGAACTCGACCAGCACCGAGCCCTCGGCGTGCTTGGTATACGAACGGGCGATCCGAATCTTGCGCAACTCGTCAGGTTGCCGATTTGAGGGCCGTGTCACGCTAAAACTCCTTTCGGGAACGAGCCTGACTTGGGGGATTTACGCCCCAAAGGAAGTCCCCTTGGGGGACAAGGGGGCGTCGCCCCCTTGTTCGTCATCGCTTCGCGGGTAATCCGAATCTTGCGCAGCTCGTCGAAATGTCTATTGCTGGGTGTTGCCATCTGGAAACCTTCTTGTCGGGTCGCGGATTCTACTCCCAGGTGACCCCGATCGCCGACAGGTTGTCGCACTCGCGTCCCGCTCGCCGCTCCGCTTCATCCAACAGTTCGGGGACAGCCCGCATGATGCCGCTTTTTTGCAGCGCGCTGCTGATTATCTTGCCCGACAGCGGGCCCCATAGTCCGTCGGAGCACAGAATCAAGGTATCCCCGGCGTGCAGCCGCGTCTTCTCCGACAAGTCCGCCTGCGGCGGCCGGTGCGAACCGAGGCAGTTGAAAATCCGGTTGCGCTCGGGATGCGCCGCGAAGGCTTCCTCGCGGATGCGCCCCTGGTCGATCAGTTGCTGCACGCGCGAATGGTCCTTGGTCTGCGCCAGGATCCTGCCGTCGCGGATGTGGTACAGGCGCGAGTCGCCGGCGTGCGCCCAGCAGGCGGCGTTGTCCTGTACCACGCAGGCGACGCAGGTGGTGCGCGGTGCCTCGGCCAGCCCGCCTGCGGCGGCGTGTTCGATGATTGCGTGGTGGGCGCCGGCGATCGCGCGGCGCAGAAACAGCGCAGGATCTGCCAGAGCGGGCTTGGCCTCGCGCCGGAAGGTCTCGGTGATGAACTGCATCGCGATCTCGGCCGCCACCTCGCCGTGCAGGTGTCCGCCCATGCCGTCGGCAACCAGCAGCAGCAGCGCCTCCTTGCTATAGCAATAAGCAATGCGGTCCTGGTTGGATCTGCGCCCCCCGCGCCGGCTCTCCTGGTAGATCGAGAATTGCATCGCTCAGCTTACCGCCCGCCGCGCCAGCCGGCCAGTTTCAGGACCATGTCGCGGAAATCGGCGGTGCGCGAGGTCAGGGTCACGATGGCGTCGCGCTCTCCCATCAGCACTTTCTGCAGGGCGAACACGCTTTGCGGGCGTCGCAGGTGATCCAGGCGCAGGCACCAGTCTATGGTCTCGAGCAGCTGGTCGGAATATTTGCCGCCCCACAGTTTTCTGGCGGAGACATATTTGTCGTTGTCCAGACGCTGATCGGCGGCCGGAGGCGCGGCTCCGGCGAGGCAGCAATACATGCTTGCGCCGACGCTGTAGATGTCGCTCCAGGGGCCCAGCAGCTCGCGCTGGTAGTACTGCTCGGGCGAGGCGAAGCCGCGCGTATACATCGGGTTCAGGCGCGTCGCTTCTTCGGTAAGCGTCTGTCGCGCCGCGCCGAAATCGATCAATACGGGAGAGCCGTCATTGCGAATGTAGATGTTGGCCGGCTTGATGTCCAAGTGCAGCAGTTTGTTCGTGTGCACTTCGCGCAACCCGTTCAGCAGCAGGGTGAAGATGCGGCGAATGAAAGCTTCCTTGATGCTGCCGCGGTGATGCTGAATATGTTCCTGCAGCGTGCGGCCGCGCTCGTAGCGCATTACCAGGTACGCCGTTTCATTGGCGCGGAAGAAATTCAACACGCGCACCACGTTGTTGTGCGACAGGCCCGCGAGCGACTTGCCTTCCTCGAAAAAACACTTCATGCCGTAACGGAAGGTCGCCAGGTTCTCCTCGGCGATCGCCGGCAGCACAGCGCCCTCGCTTCTGAGCGCGAGCGAGGAAGGCAGGTATTCCTTGATCGCCACGGGCACGTCGTTCTCGTCGTGCGCGAGATAGACGATGGAAAAGCCGCCGCACGAAAGCACCTTGAGGATGCGGTAGTTCCGCAGCTGATAACCGTCGCCGAGCGGTTGGTTGGCTTGCGTGGGCATTACGTGAGCGCAGCCTCTGTTATGATGATCGCGAAGACGCCAGAAACCCAAAGCATTTTCAGTCGGCGGACAGGCAAAGTAAAGCACACTAAGTCACATTGAGCCGGACTGTCGCACTCACATCACACTTACACGGGCTCACATGATTCAGAGTATGACCGGCTATGCGGCACTGGTGCGCGAAACTGCGCAGGGTTCGCTGTTTCTCGAGTTGAAAAGCGTGAACAACCGCTTTCTCGACATTCAGTTCCGCGTGCTCGAGGAGTTGCGCCCGCTCGAACCCGGCTTGCGCGAGCTGATCGCCGCGAAAATCGGACGCGGCAAACTCGATTGCCGCGTCAGTTTCACGCCGGCTGCCGTCGCCGGCAAACAACTGTCGCTCAACGCCGAGTTGCTGCAACGGCTGGCCGAACTCGAACGCGAAGTGCGCGCAGCGATGCCCGAAGCGCAGCCGCTGCGCGCGGGCGAAGTGCTGCACTGGCCCGGCATGCTGGGCGATGCCGCGATCGCAGCCGACGCATTGCGCGAACCCTGCCTTGCCCTGATGCGCGAGGCGCTGACCGAGCTCTGCGCCACGCGCTCGCGCGAGGGCGGGAAGCTCAGGGACATGATTCTCGAGCGTGTCGCCAAAATGCAGGCGCTGGTGGACCGGGTGACGCCGCTCCTGCCCCAGGCCATTGCCGCATACCAGGAAAAGCTCGCTGCGCGGCTGCGCGAGGCGCTGGCCTCCAACGACGAGGAACGCATACGCCAGGAAATCGCCGTGTTCGGGATCAAGGTCGACGTCGCCGAGGAACTCAACCGGCTGGCGGCGCACCTGCAGGAGGTGAAGCGGGTGCTCGAGGCCGGCGGCGCGGCGGGCAAGCGCCTCGATTTCCTGATGCAGGAACTCAATCGCGAGGCCAACACCCTGGGATCGAAGTCGGTGTCGCGGGAAGTCTCCGAGGCTGCGATCGAACTGAAGCTCCTGATCGAGCAGATGCGCGAGCAGATACAGAACATAGAGTAAGAGCGCCTGATAATAATCCTGTTAGGCGGCTGATTTGGGGGAGCACGAAGGGACCGTGTCCCCTCGTTTCGTTAGAAACTGTAAAGCGTTCGTTCACCATGACCGGCAACCTCTTTATCCTCAGCGCCCCTTCGGGGGCGGGAAAATCGACGCTCACCGCCAAGTTGCTGGAGGAGGACAAGGACATTCACCTGTCGGTGTCCTATACGACGCGCGCCCCGCGACCGGGCGAGGTCGACGGCCGCGACTACCACTTCGTGGACACGGCCCGCTTCATGGGCATGCTCGAGCGCGGCGAGTTTCTGGAAAGCGCCGAGGTGCACGGCAATCACTACGGTACTTCCCAGGCCTGGATTCGCGCACAGCGCCTTGCCGGACACGACGTTCTGCTCGAAATCGACTGGCAAGGAGCGCAGCAGGTGCGCCGGATATTCACCGACACGGTCGGCATATTCATCCTGCCGCCTTCGATCACGGAACTGGAGCGGCGCATGCGCCGGCGCGGCCAGGACAGCGAAGAAGTCGTGCGGCGGCGCCTCAGTGTCGCGGCCGATGAAATGAGCCACGCAGCCGAGTTTGAATATGTTATTATTAACAATGACTTCGAGGAGGCGCATCGCGACCTGATGGCGGTTGTGCGTGCGTCCAGGCTGGTATATTCGCGCCAGCTCGAACGCTATCCCGATGTATTCAAGCTTTAAGTTGGGAACGATCCGAGAGGTAACATCCTCCCGTGTTCCCCTAAACCAGGGGCTGTCGCAAGACGTTGTCACAGCCTATTAACCAAGGAACAACATGGCCCGCATCACCGTTGACGACTGCATGAAGCTGATCCCCAATCGTTTCGAACTGACGCTCGCAGCGACTTACCGCGCGCGCCAGCTGACCAACGGAGCGACACCCCTGGTCGATCCGGACAAGGACAAGGCCACCGTGATCGCGCTGCGCGAAATCGCCGCCGGCAAAGTGGGCAAGGAAATGCTCAACCGGGGCAACGCCACCTAGACATCAGGCGGGTTTCCCCGCCTTCTTCCCTCGGCGGGGGCTCGCGCAAATATGACCGCTCTCGCTGAATTCACCGGCAGCCTTGCCAGCTACCTCAAGCCGCCCGACATTGGACGCATTGAGGAGGCCTACCATTTCAGCGGCAAGGCGCATAAGGGGCAGTTTCGCGATTCCGGCGAGCCCTATATCTCGCACCCGCTCGCGGTGGCCGGGATCCTCGCCGACTGGCACCTCGATCCGCAGGCGCTGATGGCGGCTCTGTTGCACGATGTCATGGAGGACACCGAGGTGTCCAAGGATGAGATCAGCCAGCGCTTCGGCAAACCGGTGGCCGAGCTCGTCGATGGCGTGTCCAAGCTGGACAAGATCGAATTCCAGTCGCAAGAGGTCGCCCAGGCCGAGAACTTCCGCAAGATGCTGTTGGCGATGGCGCGCGACGTGCGCGTCATTCTGATCAAACTTGCCGACCGCTTGCACAACATGCGCACGCTCGGTGCGGTGCCGCCGCCGAAGCGCCGTCGCGTCGCGCGCGAAACGCTGGAGATCTACGCGCCCATCGCCAACCGCCTGGGCTTGAACAACCTGTACCAGGAGTTGCAGGAGCTCGCCTTCTCGCACCTGTACCCGCTGCGATACCGGGTGTTGGCCAAGGCCACCAAGGCGGCGCGCGGCAACCGCCGCCAGGTGCTGGGCAAGATCCTGGAGGAGATCAAGCAGCGCCTGCCGGAGGCCGGGATCGAGGCCCAGGTAACCGGACGCGAAAAACACATCTACAGCATCTACAAGAAAATGCGCGAGAAGAACCTGTCGTTCTCGCAGGTGCTCGACATCTACGGCTTTCGCGTCGTGGTCAAGGACCGGCCGTCGTGCTATCTCGCGTTGGGAGCGCTGCACGGACTGTACAAGCCCGTGCCGGGCAAGTTCAAGGACTATATTGCCATTCCGAAGATGAACGGCTATCAGGCCTTGCACACGACGCTGTTCGGTCCGTTCGGTACGCCGGTTGAAATCCAGATCCGCACACGCGACATGCACCGCGTGGCCGAAGCCGGCGTCGCCTCGCACTGGCTGTACAAGACCTCCGACGCCAGCCTCAACGAACTGCAGCACAAAACGCACAGCTGGCTGCAATCCCTGCTCGACATTCAGAGCGAGAGCGGCGATGCGGCCGAGTTTCTCGAACACATCAAGGTGGACCTGTTCCCGGACGAGGTCTACGTGTTTACGCCCAAGGGAAAAATCATGGCGCTGCCGCGCGGCGCCACCGCGGTGGACTTCGCCTACGCCGTGCACACCCACATCGGCAACCGCTGCGTCGCCACCAAAATCAATTACGAACTGGTGCCGCTTCGGACCGAGCTCAAGAACGGCGACCGCGTCGAGGTCATCACGGCGCCGCATGCCAACCCGAATCCGGCGTGGCTCAACTTCGTCAAGACCGGCAAGGCGCGTTCGCACATCCGGCATTTCCTCAAGACCATGCACTACGAGGAGTCGACGGAACTGGGGGAGAAGCTGCTCAATCAGGCGCTGCGCGCGCTCAACACGGACCTTACCGAGGTCGGCGCCGAGCAGTGGGAAAAACTGCTGCGCGACGCCGGCGCCAAATCGCGCCAGGAGGTGTTCGCCGACATCGGACTGGGCAAGCGCCTCGCGGCTGTGGTGGCGAGAAAGCTGCTGGCCGCCTCCGACCAGACGCAGCCCGAAGCCAAGAGCGGACCGATTGTCATCCGCGGCACCGAAGGCATGGCGGTGCAGTTCGCCAAGTGCTGCCGCCCCATCCCCGGCGACGCCATCATCGGCTTCATAAAGAAGGGCCAGGGCATGGTGGTCCATACGCACGACTGCCCGACGGCGGCCAGGTCGCGCGTCGATCGGGACAAGTGGCTGGACGTGGAATGGGCGCCGGAGGTCGCGCGCATGTTCGATGTCAGCATCCGCGTGACGGTGGTGAACCAGCGCGGCGTGCTGGCGAAGGTGGCGGCGGCGATTGCGGAACACGGCTCGAACATCGACAATGTCAGCATGGACGAGGACCACAGCGCCTACACCGGCATGCAGTTCACGCTGCAGGTCACCGACCGCCTGCACCTCGCGCGCATCATGCGCGGTCTGCGCCACATACCCGAGGTCATCCGCATCGCGCGGATGCGCGGCTGAACGAAGCTTCAGCGCTTAAGGACTTCAAGGAACCGCCAGTGAACAATCCGTTTGCGGAGCTGGTCGGCTTTACGCTGCGCCTCGGCCGGCAGGGCAGCGGTAGCTGCACCGCGGCGCTCGAGGTGCGCCCCGAGTTGCTGAATCCGAATGGCGTCGTCCACGGCGGCGCGCTGTTCGCCATCGCTGATACGGTCATGGGCGCGGCGCTGTATACCACGCTGGAGCCGGGGGAGAACTGCGCCACCATCGAAATCAAAATTCACTTCCTGCAGCCGGTGAGCAGAGGCAAGATCCGCTGCAGCACCCGGCTGGTGCATCGCGGACGCCGCATCGCCGTGCTCGAAGCGCATATCAGTGTAGGCCGGCTGCAGGTTGCCCAGGCGCTGGGAACCTTCGCAATATTCGCGCCACGCCCCGCGCCGGTGAAGGCGGCCGGCGGCGCAAAACGCCGGCGTCTGTCACAATGACAGCCGCAACTTCAGCAGCCTTCGTCGCTTCGCCTCGCCTCCGGGAATGACATCGAATCACGCCACAGGGAACCGACATGAAAATCAGCGCCAACGGCATGGATATCAACTACACCATCGAGGGCGAAGGCCCCTGGCTCACCCTCAGCCATTCGCTCGCCTGCAATCTGCACATGTGGGACGAGGAAGCGAAGCGCCTGTCGAAGCGCTATAAGGTGCTGCGCTACGACACCCGCGGCCACGGCGAGAGCGGCGCGCCCGCCGGTGCCTATACGCTGGAGTTGTTGGCCGACGATCTGCACGGCTTGCTTGCGGCGCTGGGCGTGAAGGCCACCCACTTCGTCGGCTTGTCGATGGGCGGGATGATAGGCCAGACCTTCGCGCTCAAGTACCCGGGCATGTTCAGCAGCCTGACTTTGTGCGACACCACCAGCCGCTACCCTGCCGACGCCGCGGGTCTGTGGGCCGAGCGCATCAAGACCGTCGAAACCCAGGGCATGGAGCCGCTGGTCGCGCCTACGCTTGCGCGCTGGTTCACGGCGCCGTTCAGGAAGGCGCGCCCGGAAGTGGTGGACAAAGTGGCGGCCATGATCCGCACTACGCCCGCGCCGGGTTACGTCGGCTGCAGCCACGCCATCCCGAAAATCAATCTGACCGCACGGCTGAAAGAAATCCGCTGTCCCAGCCTGGTCATCGTCGGCAAGGACGATCCCGGCACGCCGGTGGCGATGGCTGAGGAAATCCACCAGGCCCTGCCGGGCTCGAAGCTGGTGGTCATACCCTCCGCCGCGCATCTTTCCAACCTGGAGCAGCCGGATGCGTTCAACCAGGCGCTGGGCGAATTTCTTGACCGAGCCAACAAGTAGAACGGAGGCGACCGTGGGCACCATCGAAACCGAACTGGGCATTGATCTCTCCGCCTTCTGGATGCCATTCTCGGCCAACCGCCAGTTCAAGCGCTCGCCGCGCCTGCTCGTGAGCGCGAAGGACATGCATTACACGGCGCACGACGGGCACAAGGTGCTCGATGGAACGGCGGGCCTGTGGTGCGTCAATGCCGGTCACGGGCGCGAGAAGATCATCGACGCGGTGAAGGCCCAGCTCGACCTGCTCGACTTCGCGCCCACCTTCCAGATGGGGCATCCGAAGGCGTTCGAGGCGGCGCAGAAGATCGCCGCGCTGGCGCCGGCCGGCTTCGGCCATGTGTTCTTCGCCAACTCCGGCTCGGAGGCGGTCGACAGCGCGCTCAAGATCGCGCTCGCCTATCACCGTGCCCGCGGCGAGGGCCAGCGCACGATATTGATCGGGCGCGAGCGCGGCTATCACGGCACCGGCTTCGGCGGCATCTCCGTGGGCGGCATCAGCAACAACCGCAAGACCTTCGGCAACCTGCTGCCGCGCGTGGATCATCTGCGCCACACCTGGGACATCGAGCACCAGGCCTACTCGCGCGGCCAGCCCGAATGGGGCGCGCATTTTGCCGACGAACTGGAGCAGCGCATCATCCCGCTGCACGACGCTTCCAACATCGCGGCGGTCATCGTCGAACCGGTGGCCGGTTCCACCGGCGGGCTGATCCCGCCCAAGGGCTATCTCGAGCGCCTGCGCGCAATCTGCGACAAGCACGGACTGCTGCTGATTTTCGACGAGGTCATCACCGGTTTCGGCCGCCTCGGCAAACCGTTCGGCGCCGATTATTTTGGGGTCACGCCCGACCTCATGACCTTCGCCAAGGGCGTGACCAGCGGCGTCGTTCCCATGGGCGGTGTAATTGTGAAGAACGAGGTCTACGACGCCTTCATGCAGGCGCCGGAGCCCGCGATCGAGCTGTTCCACGGCTACACCTACTCCGGCCATCCGCTCGCTGCGGCTGCGGCGAGCGCCACCATCGATCTTTACCGCGAGGAAGGCTTGTTCGAGCGCGCAGCCGCCATCGCGCCGTATTTCGAACAGGCGCTGCATTCGCTCAAAGGCTTGCCCAACGTGATCGATATCCGCAATCTGGGACTCATCGGCGTGATCGAGGTGGCCGCGCGCCCGGGCAATGTCGGTGCGCGCGCGTTCGACGCCTTCGTCGATTGCTACGCCAACGGGGTGCTGGTGCGACCGGCGGGCGATACGCTGGCCTTGTCGCCGCCGCTGATCGTCGAGAAGCATCACATCGATCAGATGGTGGACACGCTCGCTGCCGCGCTCAAGCGCGCGGCCTGAACCGCAACCTCGGTTCGGCGAAAACGGATTTCCGCGGTGAACCGAAGTTTTTGCCAGAGCCCGCGTGACACCGCGATTAAGGGAACACGATGAGCGCAGAACTCGCCTACACTTCCGCCACCGAACTGGTGCGCCGCTATCGTGCAAAGGAACTGTCGCCGGTGGAGGTGACGCAGGCGGTGCTGGCGCGCATGCACGACCTCAACCCCAGGCTCAACGCCTTCTGTCTCATCGACGAGGCAGGTGCGCTCGCCGCGGCGCGCGCCTCTGAAGCGCGCTGGATGAAAAGCGCGCCGTTCGGTTGGGTAGATGGCGTGCCGACCTCGATCAAGGATCTGATCCTAACCCGTGGCTGGCCCACGCTGCGCGGCTCCAAGACGGTCGATCGGGAGGGGCCGTGGCTCGAAGACGGTCCGGCCACGGCGCGCTTGCGCGAGAACGGCGCGGTGCTGCTGGGCAAGACCTGTACTCCCGAATTCGGCTGGAAAGGCGTGACCGACAGCGCGCTCACCGGCATCACGCGCAATCCCTGGAACACCGACTGCACGCCCGGCGGCTCGAGCGGCGGCGGCTCGGCGCAGGTTGCCGCCGGCATGGGCCCGCTTGCGCTGGGCACCGATGGCGGCGGCTCGATCCGCATCCCCTGCGCGTTTACGGGCATCTCCGGCATCAAGCCGAGCTTCGGCCGCGTGCCAGCCTGGCCGCTTTCGCCGTTCGGCACGGTGGCGCACGTGGGTCCGATGGCGCGCACCGCCGCCGACTGCGCGCTGATGCTGAACGTGCTGGCCCAGCCCGATCCGCGCGACTGGACTGCGCTGCCCTACGCCGGCATCGACTGGACCCAGGGGCTGGAGGCGGGGGTGAAGGGTTTGCGCATCGCCTACAGCCCGCGGCTGGGGTATGTGAAGCATGTGCAGGCGGAGGTCGAAGCGCGGGTCGCGGACGCCGCCAGGGCGTTCTCCGATATGGGCGCGGTGCTGGACGAAGTCGATCCCGGCTTTGCCGACTGCCGCGAAATCTTCTGGGTGCACTGGACTTCGGGCGCATATAACCTCCTGCGCAAGATGCCGCAGGAACAGTTCGCGCTGCTCGATCCGGGTCTGCAGCAAGCCTGCGCCAGCGGCTCGCAGCACACATTGGCGCAGTACCTCGATGCGGTCAATGCGCGCGGAGCGCTTGGCGAGCAGATGAAGCGCTTCCACCAGAAATACGACCTGCTGCTGACGCCCGCGACCGCAATTCCGGCTTTCGCCACCGGGGTGATCGCGCCGCAGAGCCCCGCAGGCGAGGAGGACTGGACCTGGTGGACGCCGTTCTCCTTCCCCTTCAATCTGACGCAGCAGCCGGCAATGTCCGTGCCCTGCGGTTTTTCCGATGACGGCTTGCCCATCGGCCTGCAGCTGGTAGGCCCGATGCACCGCGACGACCTGGTGCTGCGCGCGGCGCACGCCTACCAGCAGGCGACCGAACACCATCTGCGCCGGCCGGCGCTCTAAGCGCGTAAAATTTCCGCATCAAAACGTAACTGACGACATTAGGAGGAGACGTGTTGCATCTGCTCAGGTTTGCAGTCGTTGCGGCTGTGCTCGCGTGGACGGCGGGCGCCACCGCGCAGACTTACCCGACGAAGACGATCAGATGGATCGTTCCCTACACGCCCGGTGGGATCACCGACAACGTGACGCGGATCGTTACGCAAAAAGTGCAGGAACAAACCGGCTGGAACATCGTGGTGGAGAATAAGCCCGGCGCGAACTCCATCCTCGGTGCCGACCTGGCGGCGAAGGCGGCGCCCGACGGCTACACCTTCCTCACCGTAATCGCGGCGCATGCTGCCAACGCCACGCTCTACGCGGGCAAGCTTCCCTACGATCCGGTGAAGAGCTTCGCCCCGGTATCGCTCGCCGGCATCGCGCCGCTGATCATGACGGCCAACAACAATTTCCCGGCCAAGGATGTGAAAGAACTGATCGCCTACGCCAAGGCGAATCCGGGCAAGATCTCCTTCGGATCTTCCGGCATCGGCGCCGCGGCTCACCTGACCACCGAATTGTTCAAGCAGACGGCCGGCATCGACATGGTGCACATTCCGTACAAGGGCACCGCGCCGGCTCTGGCGGATGAGATGGGCGGCAACATCCAGATCCTGGTCGACGTGCCGAGCACGCTGATGCCGCAGGTGCGCGGCGGAAAAATCAAGGCGCTGGCGATGTTTTCCAACAAGCGCATCAGCTCCGCGCCGGAGGTGCCGACCATGGCCGAGGCCGGCGGCCCGGCGCTGGAGTCCTCGACCTGGGTGTTGTTCCTCGCGCCCGCGGGCACGCCGCGCGACATCGTCAACCGCATGTCGGCGGAAGTGGCCAAGGTGATTTCCTCGAACGATATCAAGAGCCGGTTCGAATCAATCGGCATCATACCTGTGGGCAACACGCCCGAGCAGGCAGCGAAGTTCCTCGCAGACGAGATCGCCAAGTGGTCGAAGGTGATCACCACTGCCGGGGTGAAGCCCGAGCAATAGCGCTGTTGCGGTTCGATTCGGTTCAGGCGCGTGCCGGCAGCGCGTGAACCTTCAGCCGCCGGCGAAAGCCCCATCCGAGCAGGGCCAAGCCCAGCGATACCGCCACGAACACCGGCTCGGTGCCGTAAGCATCGACCACTTTTCCCGCCAGCCAGACCCCGGTCGACTGGCCGGTAAACAGACACAACGCGAACAGCGACACCGCCGAGCCGCGCGCCGCGGGCGCCATCTGGGTGGCGTTGACCTGCAGCGTGTTGTGCAGCATGTAGAATCCGACGCCGATGAGCAGGATGCCGGGCAGGCTCGCCCATGCCGACGGCGCGAACGCGAGCGAAAGGTAGCCGGCGGCGAGGACCAGCCCGCCGCCGAGTGCAAGGCCGCGCTCGCCCAGCCCCGCGACGAAGCGCCTTGCGCCGACCGCATACAGCACCCCGCCCGCCGCGTACGCGGTGACCATCGCGCCGGCGGCTCCCGGACCGAGAGAAAAACGCTGTTGCAGATGCACCGGTATGAAAGCGATCGAACCGAACATCATCATGCCCTCGAGAAACACGGTGCCGACGACGGTGCGGACCCAAGGCCGCGCGAGCAGGCCGGCCATGCGCGCAATACCCGAGCGGATGGTGACCGTGGCGTCGCCGGCGGAGCGCCGCGTGATCGGATTGCGCCGCAATTCGAGCAGCAGCAACACGCCGACGATCAGATAGAGCACCCCGAGGACGACGAATATCGCACGCCAGCCGAAGTGCTCCGCCAGTATCCCGGCGACCGATTGACCGAAGGCCGTGCCGAGAATCTGTCCGAGCAGAAAGCGCGCGATCAGGGCCTGGCGCTCGCCATAGGCGACGACATCTCCGATCCAGGCCATCGACAGCGGAATCAGCGCGCCGACCGTCGCGCCGGCGGCGAAGCGCGCGAGGATGAGGGTGTCCAATGTGGACGCCCAGGCGCAAGCGAACGTGCCCAGCGCCGAAGCGAGGGTGGTCGCGCACACCATCACATACCTGCCGTAACGATCGCCCAGCGGTCCATAGACAGCCTGGAGCAGCCCGTAGGAGATGGCAAAAGCAGTCACCACCGAGGCCGCGCTCCCGGTTGTCACCGAGAATTCCGCGGCGAGTTGAGGCAGCAGCGTGTCGGTCGCGCGCAAACTCGCCGCGCTCGCGAACGCCGCGAGCGACAGCAGAAATACCGCCCGGTTGGTCATGAGAACCGGGATTATCCCGGAAAATGCCGCGGGCAGGCCGTTGATAAGCGTGTCGCAGAGCTGATTTGCGGCACAACCAAAGCATATCGCTGCTGCAAGTTGCGCGCGGCCTGTTCGCCTGCGGCTTGCGCAAATAGCCGGGGCCCCATATATTGAGTGCCTGAAACACCGGCTGACGCTCGCGCCAGGGTGCAGCGCTCGCAGAATGATGCGCCGGCGTTACCTGCGCCGCTTCGGCTGAGCCCCGGCGCAAACGAGCTTCACCGGATACCGGCTGCATGCGGCTTGCACGCAGCCCCGATCAAAGGAGATGGGAATGAATTCACGCTGGATAGACATCAAGGCGCATGACGGCGGCCGGTTCAAAGGCTATCTGTCGTTGCCTCACCAAGTCGGCAAAGGGGGCAAAGGGCCGGGTATCGTTTTAATTCAGGAGATTTTCGGCGTCAACTCGCATATTCGCGCGGTGGCCGACCAGTATGCGAGCGACGGCTACACGGTGCTCGCTCCGGACATATTCTGGCGCCTGCAGCCGATGGTCGATATCGGCTACGGTCCGGAGGATTTTCAGAAAGGCATCGGCTATATGCAGAAATTCGATTTCGCGGCGGGCGTGAACGACTTGGCCGCCACGGTGGCCGCGCTGCGCAGCCTGCCCGAATGCACGGGCAAGGTGGCCTCACTCGGCTACTGCATGGGCGGAATGTTGTCCTACCTTTGTGCCGCCAACGCCGGCGTCGATGCCGCAGTGTGCTATTACGGCGGCGGCATCCACACCAAACTGGACGAGGCCGGAAAAATAAAGTGTCCGTTGCTGTTCCATTTCGCCGGCAACGACAGCTACATTCCGGCGTCGGCGGTGGCGGCAGTGAAACAAACCTTCGCCGGACGCGAGGGCGTGCGCATCGACGTCTATCCCGGCGTCGATCACGGCTTCAACTGCTGGGACCGTCCGGCCTACAATCAGCAGAGTTCCGCGCTCGCGCACGGGCGCTCGCTCTCGTTCCTCGCCACTACAATCAGTTGAACAATGAATGACGCGGAAGCTCTTGTGCGCACCGGAAAGCGCGAGCGTCGCATCCTGCTCCGGGGTCGCACCCATTGGCTGCGCCAATGGGCCCTGCTCCGCCCTCCGCAGGCGCCTTTCGTTTCTCGCAACCACGATCAGCTAAGTCGCGATCCGCGGATGACGCCAGGCGCGCGTGAGCGATTTATCCCGCTCTCAATCCTCACCCCTTCTTCCTCTCCCCTATGAGCGACAAGTCCTACCTCGATTGGCCTTTCTTCGATGCGCCGCAGCGTGCGCTCGCGGCCGATCTCGACGCCTGGGCGGCGGCGAACGTCGCGCACCTGGACCACGGCGCGGACGTGGATGCGCTTTGCCGCGATTTGGTCGCGCGCCTGGGCCGGGGCGGCTGGCTCAGGCATTGCGTGCCCGCGGCGCATGGCGGGGCCGCCGAGCGCATAGATTCGCGCTCGCTGTGCATAGCGCGCGAAACCCTGGCGCGCCACGAAGGGCTGGCCGATTTCGCCTTCGCCATGCAGGGCCTGGGCTCGGGGGCGATCTCCATCGCCGGCAGCGAGGAACTCAAGCGCCGCTATCTGCCGCGCGTGGCCAGGGGCGAGGCGATCGCCGCCTTTGCGCTGTCCGAGCCCGATGCGGGATCCGACGTCGGCGCCATGACGACCAGCGCGCGCCGCGAAGGCGAGCACTATGTGCTGGACGGCGAGAAAACCTGGATATCCAACGGCGGCATTGCCGATTTCTACTGCGTCTTCGCCCGCACCGGCGAGGCCGCTGGATCGCGGGGCATCAGCGCCTTCGTCGTCGATGCCGATGCGCCCGGCCTCGAGGTGGCCGCGCGCATCGAACTCATCGCTCCGCATCCCCTCGCGAGCCTGCGCTTTAGCGGCTGCCGCGTGAGCGCTGCGCAGCGCCTGGGCGAATCCGGCCAGGGATTCAAGGTGGCGATGCAGACGCTGGACATTTTTCGCGCCTCGGTTGCCGCCGCGGCGCTCGGATTCGCGCGGCGCGCCCTGGACGAGGCGCTGTCGCGCGCGAAACAGCGCAAGATGTTCGGCCAGACGCTGGCCGATTTCCAACTCACGCAGGCCGCGATCGCCGACATGGCCACGGCCATCGACAGCGCGGCGCTGCTTACCTACCGCGCGGCCTGGTTGCGCGACATGCAGGGTGCGCGCACCACGCGCGAAGCGGCGATGGCCAAGATGGTGGCGACCGAATCGGCGCAGCAGGTCATCGACCGCGCAGTGCAGATGTTCGGCGGCCTTGGAGTGGTGCGCGGGCACCCGGTGGAAAAGCTCTACCGCGAGATCCGCGCGCTGCGCATCTACGAGGGTGCGACCGAGGTGCAGAAGCTGATCATCGCCCGCGAAACATTGAAAGCCACCTGAGATATCGCGGGGCGCGCCGCGGACGCCCGCGATAGCCTGATGCTTAAGCTGCGCCGCCCCGGCGCGCTCCGCGGTTGAATTCGAGGTCCAGCCATGGCCTACACTGCGCATGCAGATACATTTGCCAGGGACAGCCTGCCGCCGAAAAGCCAGTGGCCGGACCTGACGTTCGAACTGCCGGAGCTGCAGTATCCCGGGCGCCTGAACTGCGCCGCCGAGTTGCTGGACAAGATGGTGGCCGGCGGCCATGGCGAGCGCACCGTGATCCGTACCCTGATCGACGGCAAGGCCTACGCCTGCACTTACCGCCAGTTGCTCGATCGAGCCAACCGGATCGCTGGTGTGCTCACCGGGGACATGCGGCTGAAGCCCGGGAATCGCGTGCTGCTGCGCGCGCCCAACAATCCCATGATGGCGGCCTGCTGGCTTGCGCTGATGAAGGCGGGACTCATCGCCGTAGCCACCATGCCGCTGCTGCGCGCGAAGGAACTGCGGCAAATCATCGACAAAGCCGAAATCGGCGCTGCATTGTGCGATCTGAGATTAAAGGAGGAAATGGAACTGGCCGCGGCCGGGTGCCGGAGCATGAAGCAGGTGCTCTACTTCAACGACGGCGGCGCGGGCTCGCTCGAACAAAGACTCTCGGCCAAACCTGCGGCGTTCGCGAACGTCGACACCGCGGCCACCGACGTCTGCCTGATCGCCTTTACTTCGGGCACCACCGGCGAGCCCAAAGGCACGGTGCACTTTCACCGCGACGTGCTGGCGATGTGCGACTGCTTCCCGCGCTCGTGCCTGAAACCCGCTCAAGACGACATATTTTGCGGCACCCCGCCGCTCGCGTTCACCTTCGGCCTGGGCGGACTGCTGTGCTTCCCCATGCGCTTCGGCGCATCCACCGTGCTGATGGAAAGGCTCACTCCCGACACGCTGCTCGAAACCATTGAGAATTTCAAGGCGACGATCTGCTTCACCGCGCCGACCTACTATCGCCAGATGGCGAGCCTGGTCAAGAACCACAAACTGAAGAGCCTGAAGAAATGCGTATCGGCGGGCGAGGCTCTGCCCGATGCGACGCGGCAACTGTTCAAGGAGGCGAGCGGCATCGAGATCATCGACGGCATAGGCGCGACCGAGATGATCCACATTTTCATTTCGCACACGCCGGAGCGCGTGCGCCGCGGCGCCACCGGCTACGCCATCCCCGGCTACCACGCGCGGGTCATCGATGATGCCGGCAGGCCTTGCGCGCCCGGCGTGGTCGGACGCCTTGCAGTCAAGGGGCCGACCGGCTGCCGCTACCTCGCCGATGCGCGGCAGAAGGACTATGTAATCTGCGCCGGAGAAATGCGGGGCTGGAATCTGACCGGCGATGCCTACACGATGGATGCCGACGGTTATTTCTACTATCAGTCGCGCACCGACGACATGATCATTTCCGCCGGCTACAACATCGCCGGGCCGGAGGTGGAGGCCGCGCTGCTGCAGCATCCCGCCGTGGCCGAGTGCGGGGTGGTCGGCGCGCCGGACGCGGAGCGCGGCCAGATCGTGAAGGCGTGCGTGGTGCTGAAGGCCGGCTATACCGGCAATGCGCCGATGGTGAAGGAACTGCAGGAATTCGTGAAGAAGACGATCGCGCTCTACAAGTATCCGCGTTCGGTCGAGTTCGTGGCCTCGCTGCCGCGGACCGAAACCGGCAAGCTGCAGCGATTCAAGTTGCGCCAGTCGGCGTAGCGCCCAGGGCCTCGTCAGCGCGCGCCCTTGTTCAGCGCACTTGCCGGTGCCGGATCATCACCTGATTGCCGTCCCGGAAGGCCGCGCCCAGGCGTTCGGCAAAATACACCGAGCGGTGCTGTCCGCCGGTGCAGCCGATGGCAACGGTGAGGTAGCTGCGGTTTTCGCGCACGAAAGCGGGCAGCCAGGTGGCGATGAAGGCGTGGATGTCGCGGTACATGTTCTGCGTCGCTTCGTCCGCTTCCAGAAAGGCGGCGACCTCGGCATCCAGCCCGGTCAGTTCGCGCAGCCGGGGCTCATAGTAGGGGTTGGGCAGGCAGCGCACGTCGAACACGAAATCGGCATCCAGCGGTATTCCCTGCTTGAAGCCGAAAGACTCGAACAGCAGCGTC
>JADGRR010000190.1 GCA_017880745.1 Burkholderiales bacterium | reverse complement strand
ACGCCCGCACGCCGGCGCCGCTCAAGATCCCGACCACGCCCGCGCCGACGACCACGGGAGGCGTCGTGTTGCGCATGCTGCGCGAGGTGGCGCTGTTCGAGAGCCTGTTCAAGGCGAACCTTTGGATCTGGCTGTTCGGCTGGATGTTCCATGTCGCACTCGCGCTGGTGCTGGCGCGCCATCTGCGCTATTTCACCGAGCCGGTGTGGTTCTGGGTGGTCTGGATCCAGCCCTTCGGCCTCTACGCTGGTTTGGCCATGATGGCCGGGCTTGCGGGTCTGTGGGCGCGGCGGTTTCTGGTGCCCCGCATCCGTTACATTTCGACACCCTCGGATCATCTTATGCTGGCGCTGCTCCTGGGCATTGCCGTCTCTGGCCTGTCGATGAAGTTTCTCGCCCACACGGACATCATTGCGGTGAAGGCCTTCGCCCTCGGCCTGATACTTTTCGACTGGCAGCCGCTGCCGGCACATCCAGTCCTGTACGTACACCTGTTTCTGGTCGCCATGTTGATTGCCGTCTTTCCCTACTCGAAGCTATTGCACGCACCTGGCGTATTCTTCAGCCCGGGGCGCAACCAGGCTGACAATCCGCGCGAGCAGCGCCACGTCGCCCCTTGGGCGGCCAGACTGGAAAAAGCCAAGGTCTGACATGGCCGCACCCCAGGTTACCGCGCCGCCGCTGAAACCCTATCCGGTCATACCGATCCTCGAAGTCGGGGCAATGGCGAAGAGCAAGCCTTTTGCCGCCAACGCGCAGTTGCAGCAGGCGCTCGGTTTCCCCGGTGAACTGGTCGAGGGCTGGCAGGACAAGGCGATCGCCAAGCTGGGCGAGCTGTTGGCCAAATACCGCTCGCTCAAGGTCTATCTGGACGCCTGCGTGCACTGCGGCGCCTGCACCGACAAATGCCACTACTTCCTCGGCACGGGCGACCCGAAAAACATGCCGGTCGCGCGCCAGGACCTGCTGCGCAAGGTTTATCGCCGCTATTTCACCTGGTCGGGGAAATGGTTTCCGAAGCTGGTCGGCGCCGAGGACCTCACCAAAGAGGTCCTCGACGACTGGTATTCCTACTTCAATCAGTGCTCGGAGTGCCGCCGCTGCTCGGTGTTCTGCCCCTACGGCATCGACACGGCCGAGATCACCATGGCCGCGCGTGAGATCATGGACTCGATCGGCCTGGGGTCGAAATATACCAACGAGATCATCGGCAAGGTGCATAAGGTGGGCAACAACCTCGGGCTCCCCGGTCCGGCGCTTGAGGACACGCTGTCCAGCATCGAGGAAGATCTCAAGGAAGAGACGGGCCTGGACATACGCCTTCCGCTTAACGAGAAAGGCGCCGAAGTGCTGCTGGTCACGCCCTCGGCCGATTTTTTCGCCGAGCCGCACGTCTACAGCCTCATGGGCTACGCCAAAGTGTTCCACGCGGCGGGCATTCCCTGGACGCTCTCCACCCAGGCGTCGGAGGCGGGCAACTTCGGCCTGTTCATCGGCAATTACGGCCAGATGCAGCAAATCGCGAGTCGCGTGCGCGAAGCGGCGCTGGACCTGGGCGCCAAGCGCCTCGTCGTGGGCGAGTGCGGCCATGCCTGGCGCGTCGCCTACAGCTTCTGGAACACGCTCATCGGCCCGTTCGATTTTCTCGACCCGAACTACCCGGTGCCGCAGCACATCTGCGAACTCACCTACGATCTGATCCAGCGCGGAGCGATCGCGTTCGACAAAAGCGCCAACGACCGCTACGTCGTCACCTTCCACGATTCGTGCAACGTCGCGCGCGCCTCGCGCATGGGCGGCATGCCGGGCGGCCAGTTCGAGATTCCGCGCGCCATTATCCGCGCCGTCGCCAACAAGTTTGTCGAAATGAATCCGGAGACCATTCGTGAAAAGACCTTCTGTTGCGGCGGCGGCGGCGGCCTGCTGTCCGACGATTTGCTCGACCTGCGCGTGAAGGGCGCGCTGCCGCGCATGGAGGCGCTGCAAGCGGTCGTCGAATCGGACGGTGTCAACTTCATGGCGACCATCTGCGCCATCTGTAAGGCGCAGTTCAGCAAGGTACTGCCTTATTACAAATTCAACATGAGCATGGTGGGCGGGGTGCACCAACTGGTGGGCAACGCGATCCGGCTCGGACCCAAGTAAAGCACCTTCGAGGAGACCAAAAGTGTCGACCACACCTGAGCATCTCAGCACCGATCTGACCTTCCGCCGCTACCGCGAAGGCGACCAGAAATGGAAGCGCTGGCAGGATCAGGTATTTGACGGAGAACATTCTTACAAATGCCCGACCTACATCCAGGCGGTGCCGCCGTGTCAGGGAAGCTGTCCGTCCGGCGAGGATATTCGCAGCTGGCTCAACATCGTGCGCGGCATCGAGAAACCGCCGGCTGGGGTTCCCTGGCAGGAATACGCGTTCCGCCGGCTTACCGAGGCGAACCCGTTCCCGGCGGTGATGGGCCGGGTGTGTCCGGCGCCATGCGAGTCGGGATGCAACCGCAATCAGGTCGAGGATTTCGTCGGCATCAACTCGGTCGAGCATTTCATCGGCGAGTGGGCGCTCGCGCACGGCCTGGCGTTTCCCCGGCCCGAGCACGAGACCGGCAAGAAGGTCGCGATCATCGGCGGCGGACCGGCCGGGCTCGCCTGCGCCTACCAGCTGCGCCGCATGGGCCACGGCTGCACCATTTTCGACTCCAATGTGCAGCTCGGCGGCATGATGCGTTACGGCATTCCCGGCTATCGCACGCCGCGCGACGTGCTCGACGGCGAAATCAAGCGCATTGTCGACATGGGCGTGGAGGTGCGCCTCAACACCCAGGTCGGCAAGGACGTGAGCCTCGAAGACTTGCGGCGCGACTTCGACGCCGTGTTCGTCGGCTTGGGCGCCCAGTCGGGCAGTCCCCTGCCCATTCCCGGCGCCGAGGCGCCCAACTGCATCGACGGCATCACGTTCCTGCGCGCCTTCAATGACGGGCGGCTCGACAAGGTGGGCAAGAGAGTCGTGGTGGTGGGCGGCGGCGATACCGCCATGGACGTCGCCGCGGTGGCGCGCCGGCTCGGTCACATTACGCGCGATGCCGAAGCGCCGGCGTCGGAAGAGGCGGTTCTCGGCCAGATGGAACACGACGTGGCCACAGCTGCGCAGCAGGAAGGCGCGAACGTGCTCATCGCCTACCGCCGGACAGTCGAGGAAATGCCGGCTACCAAACACGAAGTCGAGGCGGTTACGCGCGAGGGCGTGCACATCATGGCCTGCGTCGCCCCGGTCGCGGCGGTGCTCAGCCCGGACGGGCGCGCCACGGCGCTGCGGGTGATCAAGGTCGATTGGGTGAACAAGAAAATGGTGCCACAGGCCGGATCCGAATTTGACATCCCCTGCGACCTGATCGTCTCCGCCCTCGGCCAGACGGTGGATTTTACCGGTCTGGAGGAATTCAAGAACGAGCGCGGACTGGTCAGCGCGGACAAGAACTACCAGGTCGCCGGCAAGGCAGGCGTATTCACCGGCGGCGACATCGTCAAGCCGCACCTGCTGACTACCGCCATCGGCCACGCCTGGATCGCCGCCGAGGGCATCGACCGCCACCTCAGGGGTGAGCCGCTGGAGAAGCGGCCGAAAATCGACGTGCACTACTTCGACCTCGAGCGCAAAATGATCGAAAAAGGTCTCAAGATCGAGAAAGCGCCTGAACCTCTGCGCGGCACCGACGCCTCGAACGCCGCCGTGCACAATTACGATAACCGCTCCGACCGGTATGTGGTCACGCACGAGGAGCTGTTCCTGGGCCATTTCCCGCACACGCCGCGCAACGTGCGCCAGATCATCCATCTGGACGCAAAGAGCGCCGTAGGCAATTTCGAAGAGCGCATCGTCGCGCTGACCGAAGCGAAGGCGCAGGCCGAGGCCGCGCGCTGCATGAGCTGCGGGCAGTGCTTCGAGTGCGACAACTGCATCGTCTATTGCCCGCAGCCGGCGGTGAAGAAGGTGCCGAAGGCGCAAGCGACCATCGGCCGCTATGTCTATACGGATTACGACCGCTGCATCGGCTGCCATATCTGCATGGACGTGTGCCCCACCGGCTATATCAAGATGGGGCTGGAGGTGTAGATGTCGCACGCCACGCACTACACGGCAGGCGACGCGAGCCGGCGCAGATCCATTTGACGCATCATCGAGGAGCCTCAATAGTGTCGGGCACAAACCATCAAGCCAGCGCCAAGGGTACTTTTCGCCGTTACAAAGACGGCGACGGGAAATGGAAGCGTTGGCAGGAACAGATATTCGACGCCGACCACTCGCACAAATGCCCGACCTACATCCAGGCGACGCCGCCTTGTCAGGGCAGTTGCCCCTCGGGCGAGGATATCCGTGGCTATCTGAACATCGTGCGCGGCATCGAGAAACCGCCGGCCGGCCTGAGCTGGCAGGAGTATGCGTTTCGCCGTCTTGCCGGTGCCAACCCGTTCCCTTCGGTGATGGGGCGGGTGTGCCCGGCGCCGTGCGAGTCCGGATGCAATCGCAACGAGGTCGAGGATTTCGTCGGCATCAACTCGGTGGAACACTTCCTCGGCGACACTGCGATCGCCAAGAATTACGTCTATGAGAAACCGGCGCTGACAAGTGGCAGGAAAGTGGCGGTGATCGGCGGCGGGCCGGCCGGCTTGTCCTGTGCCTACCAACTTGCGCGCAAGGGCCACGAGGTCACGGTTTTCGACGAACATCCGGAACTGGGCGGCATGATGCGCTACGGCATTCCGGGTTTCCGCACGCCGCGCAACATCCTCGACGCCGAAATCCAGCGCATCCTCGACCTCGGCGTGAAGACCCGGCTTTCCTGCCGCATCGGCACCGATGTCACCATGGAACAGATCCGCGCCGATTTCGACGCGGTGTTCCTCGGTCTGGGCGCACAGTCGGGACGGCCGCTTCCGTGTCCCGGCAACGAGGCGCCGAACATCGTCACCGCGACCGCGTTCCTGCAGGCGTTCAACGACGGGCGCATGCGCCACGTCGGCAAGCGCGTCGTCGTTATCGGCGGCGGCGATACTTCGATCGACGTCGTCACCGTCGCACGGCGCCTCGGCCACATCGTGCACGCCCGCGAGGCGGATCGCCCGGAGCGCGCCATCGCCAGCTATACGGCACATGACGTCGCCGAGGTTTCGGCCCGGCAGGGCGCGGATGTGGTGCTCACCTCGGTATTCGCGGTCGACGGGATGCAGGCGAACAAGCATGAGGTCGAGCAGGCCACGGCCGAAGGCATCACCATTCGCGGTAGCCTGGTTCCGGTCGCGGTGGTGCTTGGCGCCGACGGCCGCGCCACGGCGCTGCGCGTGGCCAGGTGCGACGCGAAAGTGGTCGGCGGCAAGCTCGAAGTCAAGCCGATCGCCGGCACCGAAGAGGAGATACCGGGCGACCTGTTCGTCTCCGCCATCGGCCAGGCGGTGGACTTCACCGGCCTAGAGGAATTCAACAATGGCAAAGGCGCGGTCGCCGCGGACAAGAACTACCAGGTGACGGGCATGCCGGGAGTGTTCGTCGGCGGCGATATCGTGCGGCCGAATCTGCTCACCACTGCGATCGGCCATGGCTCGATCGCCGCCGAAGGCATCGACCGGTTCCTGCGCGGCGAAGCGCTGGAGAAGCGTCCCAGGATCGACGTTCACCATTTCGACCTGGTGCGCAAGATGGTCGAGAAGGGCCTGAATGTGGTCGAGGAGAAGCTGGAGCCGCTGCGGGGCACCGACCGTTCCAGCGCGGCCGTGCACAACTACGACAACCGCTCCGACCGGCACGTGATCCCGCACGAGGAACTGTTCCTTGGCCACTTTCCCAACGCGCCGCGCATCAAGCGCGACACCATCACGCTGACCAAGGAGACCGCGCTGGGCAACTTCGACGAGCGCATCGTCGCGCTGGCCGAAGCGCAGGCGCAGGCCGAGGCCAAGCGCTGCATGAGTTGCGGCCAGTGCTTCGAATGCGACAATTGCGTGGTGTATTGCCCGCAAATCGCGGTGCTGAAGGTGCCCAAGGCGCAGGCGACCATGGGGCGCTACGTCTATACCGACTACGACCGCTGCATCGGCTGCCATATCTGTGCGGACGTGTGTCCTACCGGTTACATCAAGATGGGGCTGGGTGAGTGAGGAGTGAGAAGTGAAGCTTAACGGCATCGGAGCACCGGCCGGCCGCATCGCAAGCGCGATCTGCGTGCTCGCGCTGTTGCTGCCCGTTCTCG
>JADGRR010000189.1 GCA_017880745.1 Burkholderiales bacterium | reverse complement strand
GGCCAGAATGTGCGCCTTGCCTCGGAACTCACCGGCTGGACCATCAACCTGATGAACGAAGAGGAGTCGGAGAAGAAACAGAAAGAAGAGAGCGCCGGCATCCGCACCACATTCATAGAAAAACTCGACGTCGATGAGGAAGTGGCCGATATCCTGATCCAGGAAGGCTTTTCATCGCTGGAAGAAGTCGCCTACGTGCCGATCAATGAAATGATGGAAATCGACGCATTCGACGAAAACACGGTCAATGAACTCAGAAGCCGCGCGCGCAACGCGCTGCTGGTGCAGGAAATCGCGAGCGAGGAAAAAGTCGAGGGTGTGGATCCGGAACTGCTGCGGCTGGAAGGCATGGACAGCCAGATCGCAGCCAAACTCGCCGAGAACGGCGTAAATACCCGCGACGACCTGGCGGACCTGGCCACGGACGATCTGATCGAAATCTGCGCCATGGACGCCGAGCGTGCGAAAGCCTTGATCATGAAGGCGCGCGAGCACTGGTTCGCGCAAGAGGAAGGAAAGTAGAGGACTGGTATGGCGCAGACTAGCGTTACACAATTTGCCGGAGAGCTCAAAGTCCAGCCTTCGGTGCTGCTCGAGCAACTCAAGGCCGCCGGCGTGCACAAACAGCAGGCCGAGGACACGCTGAGCGAGCAGGATAAGACCAGGCTGCTCGAGTACCTGCGCAAAGTGCACGGTGCCACCGAGGCGAAGAGCAAGATCACGCTTACGCGCAAGCAGACTTCCGAGATCAAGAAGTCGGATTCGACCGGCAAGTCGCGCACCATCCAGGTCGAGGTCAAGAAGAAACGCGTATTCGTCAAACGCGACGCCGCCGCGGAGGCGCCGCCCGAAGTCCCTGCGGTCGAGGAAAAGCAGGCGCCGGTCGTCCGGCCGCCTGCAGTCGACGCGCAGCAACTCGAGTTGCGCGAGCAGGAGCAAAAACGCCAGGCCGAGTTGATGGCGCGCCAGTCGGAGGAATTGCGCGAGAAGCAGGAGCGCGAGAAGAAGCTTGCCGAGGTCCGTGAAACCGAAGAAAAGCGGATCCAACCGGCGCCGGCCGCGCCAGGTGAGGCGCCGCCCAAGGAAGGCACGCTGCACAAACCCAAAGTCGACGAGGCCGCCAAGGGCGACAAGAAAAGCCCGAAGAAAAAAACGACGACTATCTGGAAGGACGAGACCGCGAAGCGGCGCACGATCAAGACCCGTGGCGACGTGGGCGGGGCCTCCGGCTGGCACACGCCCAAAGGGGCGCGTCACAAGCCCGCGTCTTCGGTCGAGTCCGCGCAGACCTTTGCCGTTCCGACGGAGCCGGTGGTGCGTGAAGTCATGGTGCCGGAAACCATTACCGTCGCCGATCTCGCGCACAAGATGTCGGTGAAAGCGGCCGCGGTCATCAAAACCCTGATCAAGCTCGGCAGCATGGTCACCATCAACCAGGTGCTGGACCAGGAAACCGCGATGATAGTCGTGGAGGATATGGGACACGTCGCGAAGGCGGCAAAGCTGGATGAGCCCGACACCTTCCTCAGCGAACAGCTGCATGCGCCCGAGGCGGCGCATGAGTTGCATTCGCGCGCGCCGGTGGTGACCGTAATGGGCCACGTCGACCACGGCAAGACCTCGCTGCTCGATTACATCCGCCGAACGCGCGTCGCCTCGGGGGAGGCCGGCGGCATCACCCAGCATATCGGCGCCTATCACGTGCAGACGCCGCGCGGGATGGTGACTTTTCTCGATACCCCGGGCCACGAGGCCTTCACCGCAATGCGCGCGCGCGGGGCGAAAGCGACCGACATTGTCATTCTGGTGGTCGCCGCAGATGACGGCGTGATGCCGCAAACCATAGAGGCGATCGCGCATGCCAAGGCCGCGAACGTGCCGCTGGTGGTGGCGATCAACAAAATAGACAAACCCGGTGCCAATCTCGAGCGCGTGAAGCAGGAACTGGTGGCACAAGGCGTGGTGCCAGAGGAATACGGCGGCGAGTCGCCCTTCGTGCCGGTGTCGGCCAAGACCGGGGAGGGCATAGACACCCTGCTCGAACAGGTGCTGCTGCAGGCCGAGGTGCTGGAACTGAAGGCGCCGGTGGAAGCGCCGGCCAAGGGCCTGGTGATCGAAGCGCGCCTGGACAAGGGCAAGGGCCCGGTCGCGACCGTTCTGGTGCAGTCGGGCACCCTGCGCCGTGGCGACATACTGCTCGCCGGATCGGTGTTCGGCCGCGTGCGGGCGATGCTCGACGAGACCGGCCAGCCGGTGGACCAGGCCGGACCGTCCATTCCGGTGGAGATTCAGGGCTTGTCCGATGTGCCCCTTGCAGGCGAAGAGGCGGTCGCGCTTGGCGACGAACGCAAGGCGCGCGAAATTGCCTTGTTCCGCCAGGGCAAGTTCCGCGACGTCAAGCTGGCGAAGCAGCAGGCGGCAAAACTCGATACCATGTTCGAGCAGATGGGCGAGGGCGGGGTGAAGACCCTGGCCCTGTTGATCAAGGCCGACGTGCAGGGCTCGCGCGAGGCGCTGGCGCATGCCCTGTCGCGCCTGTCCACCGACGAGGTCAAGGTCAACGTCGTGCACAGCGGCGTCGGTGCCATCAGCGAGTCCGATGTCAACCTCGCGCTGGCCTCCAAGTCGGTGATCATCGGCTTCAATACCCGTGCCGACGTCGCCGCCAGAAGGCTGGCCGAGTCGCAGGGTGTCGACATCCGCTACTACAACATCATCTACGACGCCGTGGACGAGGTGAAGGCCGCGCTTTCGGGCATGCTCGCGCCGGAAAAGAAGGAGAGCGTGCTCGGGATGGTGCAGATACGTCAGATCTACAAGATCTCCAAGGTCGGCACGGTCGCGGGCTGCATGGTGCTGGAAGGACTGATCAAGCGCGGGGCGCGCGTGCGCCTGCTGCGCGACAACGTGGTCATCCACGACGGCGAGCTCGATTCGCTCAAGCGCTTCAAGGACGATGTGCGCGAAGTGAAGGCGGGTTTCGAGTGCGGCCTGTCGCTGAAGAATTACAACGATATCAAGGAAGGCGACCAGCTCGAAGCGTACGAGGTGCTGGAAGTCGCGAGGACGCTGTAAGGTGCGCCCCGAACCCGCCTGCACATGCGGGCGGGGGATTGCCGATCTGTCAGTGCATGAGGTTGCTCTATGCCTAAAGGCCCTGCCCGCAGTCTGCGCGTCGCCGACCAGATCCAGCGCGAACTGGCTGAGATCATACGCACCGAACTGAAAGACCCGCGCGTCGCCATGATCACGCTCACCGGCGTCGAAGTGACGGCCGATTACTCCCACGCCAAGGTGTTTTACACGCTGATGGGCAGCGCCGAGCAGCGCGCCGAGACTGAGGTGGGCCTGAAGCAAGCCGGCGGATTCCTGCGCAGTCAGATTGCTCGCCGCATCAAGCTGCATTCCATTCCGCAACTGCATTTCGTGTACGACGCGTCAGTCGAGCGTGGCTTTGAATTGTCGCGCCTCATCGACGAGGCGGTGGCCAACAGCAAGGAACCGCGGTCGTAGTCTCCGGCAAGCGTATCAAACGCGCCCTGAACGGGGTCCTGATGCTGGACAAGTCGCCGGGGGCCAGTTCCAATGCCGCCCTGCAGCAGGCGAAGCGCGTGTACCAGGCGGCCAAGGCGGGACACGCCGGCACCCTCGATCCGCTCGCCACCGGCCTGTTGCCGATACTATTCGGCGAGGCCACCAAGTTCTCCTCCGACCTGCTCGAGGCCGACAAGGCCTATGCGGCGGAGATCCGGCTCGGCGTCAGCACCACCACCGCGGATGCCGAAGGCGAGGTGATCGCCGAGAGGGCGGTGAGCGTCACCCCGGACGATCTCGCCGCGGCCCTGCAGCAATTCCGCGGCAGTATCCTGCAGACGCCGCCGATATACTCCGCGCTGAAACACGCCGGCAAGCCGCTTTACGCCTATGCGCGCGCCGGCATCGCAATTGAACGCGAGCCGCGCCGGGTCACGATACACGCGCTAGAGCTGCAATGGTTCGAGGGCGAACGGCTCGCCGTGTCCGTGACCTGCAGCAAGGGGACCTATATCCGATCAATCGCTCACGACCTGGGTGAGTTGCTCGGCTGCGGTGCACACCTCGCCGCCTTGCGCCGCACTGCGGCCGGACGCTTCGGTCTGGACTGCGCGCATACCCTGGCAAGCCTGGAGGCGATGCCTGCAGCCGAGCGCGATGAGTGCTTGTTGCCGGTGGATGCCTTGCTGCAGAACCTGCCTGAAGTGCGCCTGGAGGCAGCTCAGCAGGCCAGGTTCGTGCAAGGGCAGGCGGTGCCATGGGACGGACCGCCGCAGCCACGCGTGCGCGTCTATGGGGCCGGCGGAGCGTTGCTGGGAGTGGGCGTGGGGGACGCAGACGGGACGATCTCGCCCAAGCGCGTGATCGCCAGCGCTTAGGCGCGCGCGCCGGCACCCTTCCCAGTCGCAATAAATCAGGGAAAACCCTTGAAAAACCACCCGTTTTTAGGGTAAAATCCGCGCCTGCGCTGCAGCCACAACGATGACCCGGCGACGACCAGAGACCCAGGAGAGTACTAGATGCCATTCACCACTGCGCACAAAGCGCAAATCATGAACGATTACCAGCGCGCCAAGGGCGATACCGGATCTCCGGAGGTGCAAGTCGCCCTGCTGACCACGCGCATCAACGAGCTGACCGGCCATTTCAAGACCCACGTCAAGGATCATCACTCCCGCCGCGGTCTCCTGAGAATGGTCAGCCAGCGGCGCAAGCTGCTGGACTACCTGAAAGGCAAGAACGCGGACAGCTATCGCAGCCTGATCGAGCGGCTGGGTCTGCGCAAGTAACCCCGACGCCCGTCCGTAAAACGACGGGCGTTTTGCATTAACGCGGGCGCATTACCTGTTGCAGATGCCTCCGAGTTCCCTCATATGACCGTCGGCGCGTTGCGCGCCGCCACGCAAAGGACCCTCCCTTGAACCCGATCAAAAAAACTTTCACCTACGGCGCTCACCAAGTCACGCTGGAAACCGGCGAAATCGCGCGCCAGGCCGGCGGCGCCGTCCTGGTCAACATGGACGATACCGTCGTGCTGTGCAGCGTGGTTGCCTCCAAGCACGCCAAGTCCGGCCAGGACTTCTTCCCCCTCACCGTCGATTACATCGAGAAGACCTATGCCGCGGGCAAGATCCCCGGCGGTTTTTTCAAGCGCGAGGGCAGGCCTTCGGAAAAAGAGATCCTCACCTCGCGCCTGATCGACCGCCCGATCCGCCCGCTGTTCCCCGAGGGTTTCTACAATGAAGTCCAGGTGGTGGCGACGGTCATGTCGGTCAATCCTGAAGTCGATCCCGACATCGCGGCATTGGTCGGCGTTTCGGCGGCATTGACCCTGGCCGGTATTCCGTTCAACGGCCCGATCGGCGCGGCGCGCGTCGGCTACGCCAACGGCCAGTACATCCTCAACCCGACCGCCACGCAACTGAAGGATTCGAAGCTCAACCTGGTCGTCGCCGGCACCGAGCATGCGGTGCTGATGGTGGAATCGGAAGCGCAGGAACTGTCCGAGGAAGTGATGCTCGGCGCGGTGATGTTCGGCCACCAGCAGATGCAGGCCGCGATCACGGCGATCAACGAACTGGCCGATGGCGCCGCCAAACCGATGTGGGACTGGCAGCCGCCGGTCAAAGACGACACTCTGACGGCGCGCGTCGCCTCGCTGGCGGAAGCGGACCTGCGAGCGGCGTTCCAGGTCAAGGAAAAGCAGGCACGCTCCGAGGCCATCGATGCCATCTGGAAGCGTGTGTTCACCGAGATCGGTGTCGGCACCGAAGGCGGACCGGATGCGAATGCCGCGAAGGAAATCTGCTTCGCGCTGGAATCGAAGATCGTCCGCAACCAGATCCTCGACGGCGAGCCGCGCATCGACGGCCGCGATACGCGCACCGTGCGCCCGATCACCATCCGTCTCGGTGTGCTGCCGCGCACCCACGGTTCGGCGCTGTTCACCCGCGGCGAAACCCAGGCCATCGTGGTTGCGACGCTGGGCACCGCGCGTGACTCGCAGATCATCGATGCGCTGATGGGCGAGTACAAGGAGCGGTTCATGCTCCATTACAACTTTCCCCCGTACGCCACCGGTGAAACCGGTCGTGTCGGCTCGCCCAAGCGGCGCGAGATCGGCCACGGGCGCCTGGCGAAGCGCGCGCTGCTGGCGACGCTGCCCACGGTGGAGGAATTCGGCTACAGCATGCGTGTGGTGTCCGAGATCACCGA
>JADGRR010000188.1 GCA_017880745.1 Burkholderiales bacterium | reverse complement strand
AAAGCGTGCCGGCCAACTGCCGGCGGCGTTCCTTCAAACGCGGAAATAACCGGTAGACCTGTTCGAAATCGGCAGCGATGGTTTTGTCGCGTTTGCGATAGCGATGAAAGGCGCCCAGCACCAGGTTGTCCTCGACCGTCATGGCGGCGAACAATTCGCGCCGCTCCGGCACCAGACACAGACCCCGGCTCACGCGCTGTTCCGGTTCCACGCGCGTGATTTCTTCGCCCCCGTAGCGGACGCTCCCTCGTGCCGTTAGCATCCCCATGAGGGCAGCCAGAAGCGTAGTCTTACCCGCGCCGTTGGGACCGATGACCGTCACTATCCTGCCCTCTTCCACGCGCAGCCCGGCCTGGTGCACGGCTTCGACCTTGCCGTAGGCCACGCACAGACCGCGCACTTCCAGGAGCACGCTCATTCGACTCCCCCGAGATACGCTTCCAGTACCACCGGATTTCCCTGGATCTCCTGCGGCAGGCCCTCGGCCAGCTTTTCACCGAAGTCCATCACCACCAGCCGGTCCACCAGTTTCATCACGAAATCCATGTCATGCTCGACCAGCAGGATGCTCATGCCCTCGGACTTGAGCCTGCGCAAAAGCTCGGCGAGCGCGCGCTTTTCCTGGTAGCGCAGCCCGGCCGCGGGCTCGTCGAGCAGAAGCAGCACCGGATCGGCGCAGAGCGCGCGCGCGATTTCAAGGATGCGCTGCTGGCCTAGCGCCAGGCTGCCCGCCGGTTCGTGCACGCTAGCCGCGAGTCCGACGCGCTCGAGTTGGCGCGCCGCCTCCGCAAGCAGCTTCGCCTCCTCCAAGCCTCCAGGTGCAGCGCGGCGCTGACCACGCCTTTCGCGCCGCGCAGATGCGCCCCAATCGCTACGTTCTCCAGCACACTCATGGTAGGCAACAGGTGCACCTGCTGGAAAGTGCGCGCCACGCCGCGCAGCACGATGGCGCGCGCGGACAAGGCGTCGATGCGCTCGCCGCGGAAATGGACCTCGCCGCCAGTGGCCGGCAGCACGCCCGTGACCAGATTGAATACGGTGCTCTTGCCAGCGCCGTTGGGGCCGATCAATCCCAGGATCTCGCCGCTGTTCATTGCAAAGGACAGGTCGTTCACGGCCACCAGGCCGCCGAATGCCTTGCGCGCCGCTTTTACCTCCAGCAGGGTTTCGCCCACAGCCGGTCGCGCTCGCCGCGTCAGCGCCTCTGTTGCCGCCGGCAGGGGCTTGTCCGGCGCGGGAAAATGGCGCACGACGAGGGGCATGATGCCATCTCGCGCGCGTTGCAACAGCAACACCAGCAGCACGCCGAAGACGATCATCTCGAAATTGCCGCTTTGACCGAGCAATTTGGGCAGCAGATCCTGCAACCACTGCTTGAGTATCGTCAGGATTCCCGCTCCGACCACTGCGCCCCAAACCGAGGCTGCACCGCCGACTACGGCCATGAACAGGTACTCGATGCCGGCATTGATCGAAAACGGCGTGGGATTGACGAACCGGAGCAGGTGCGCGTAGAGCCAGCCCGACAGACTCGCGAGGAGCGCGGCGTAGATGAAAATGACGATTTTCATCCTGGCCGTATTTACGCCAAAACTCTCTGCCATCAATCCCCCTCCTTTCAGGGCACGGATAGCCCGGCCGGAGCGTGAATCGAGCAGATTGTTTATCGACAACAGTGCCAGCAAGACCAGCGTCCAGATGAGGTAATGGAACTTGCGGCCAGAGTCGAGCACCAGGCCGAAAAGATTGATGGCAGGCAGGCTGGAGATGCCGGTATAGCCGCCAAGAAACTCCATATTGCCGAACAGATAGTACAGGCTGATACCCCAGGCGATAGTTCCCAAGGGCAGATAATGACCAGAAAGCCGCAAGCTAATGAACCCAAGGAAAAGGGATACGGCGAAAGTGAGTGCTAACCCCGCGAGTAAGGTTATCCACGGCGACAGGCTGTACGCTGTGGCTAGATAGGCGGTGGTATAAGCGCCAAGGCCGACGAACGCCGCCTGCCCGAAAGAAGTCAACCCGCCAACACCGGTGAGCAGCACCAGACCCAGCGCCACGATGCTGTACAGGCCAATGTAATTGAGCAGCGTGACATGGAACTCGGGTAACACCAGCGGCGCCATCAGTATGAAAGCGAGGAACACGCCTAGGACGAAGCGCGCCCGGGTCATGCCACCGCCGCTCATTCCTCGTCTTCCTCGATATGGTGGGTGGTGAGCGAGCGCCACACCAGCACTGGTATGATCAGGGTGAAGACGATTACTTCCTTGTAGGCGCTGGCCCAAAACGAGGAATAGGCTTCGAGCATCCCGACCAGCAGTGCGCCCGCGGCGGCGATGGGATAGCTCACCAAACCACCCATGATGGCGCCGACGAAGCCCTTCAGCCCCACCAGGAAACCCGAATCGTAATAGATGGTGGTTATGGGCGCGACCAGGATTCCAGAAAGAACGCCGATCAGGGCCGCCAGTGTGAAGCTCAGTTTGCCCGCCATCGCCGGCGACACACCGACCAACCGCGCGCCGACGCGGTTAATCGCTGTGGCGCGCAGCGCCTTGCCGTAAATGGTGCGCTCGAAGAAAAGAAACAGCGCGACGATCAGCCCCAGGCTTGCGCCTATGACCCAGAGGCTCTGCCCGGAAATATTGAGTACCCCAAGTTTCCATTGCGCGTCGGAGAAAGGCGGTGTGCGCGAACCTTCGGCACCGAAGAACACCAATCCCAAGCCGGTCATGACGAAGTGCACCGCGACCGAAATGATCAGCAGCACCAGTACCGATGCATTGGCGAGCGGTTGGTAGGCCAGACGATAGACCATCGGCCCGAGCGGCACCACCAGGGCGAGCGCCAACAGAATCTGCAGTGTGAGCGCTGGCTTTTGCGGCGCGATCCACCAGGCAAGCCACAGCAAGGCGGCTGGAATGACGATGTATTTTAGAACGATGGCGGGAATGCGCTGCGTTGCGCCCAAGCGCAGCGCTTGCACCAGTTCCATGACTGCGACAGTCAGGCCTGCGCCCAACAGCAGCCATGCGGTCCCTGGCAGCTTGCCCAACTGCAGACTGGCGAGCGTAAGCGCGCCGTAGGTCACAAATTCGCCCTGCGGGATAAATATCACCCGTGTCACTGCAAATACCAGCACCAGTGCCAGGGCCAGCAGCGCGTAGATCGCGCCATTGGTCAGGCCGTCCTGGATCAGAAAAAGGGCGATCTCGGAGTTCAAGTTTGCGGGTTAATCAGGAATGGCGAAGGCCCGCGCTGGCGACAAAGAGCGTGGCCTATGCGCTCACGCCTGGTGCCGCACCCCGCATCGCCGCCCTCGCACACGCCTTATTATTGAGATTGATTGATCTACAGCGCGCAGTCTACCCGCTTGGCGTTCAAACCGCAGCAGCAGTCTGGCGCCGGCGGTGCGCCGCCGTCACCACGGTAAGCACCAAGATCCGGGACTGGCCTGGGAGAAACTGGAAATATCACCGCACAATATTTAATCGATCGCGGCTTCGACTTGCATGGCGTGATCCTCAGCGGAAATGCTCGGACAGTATCATCCGGGCACAACTGCGGCTCATTTCGTCGCGATTACCTCGTCGATCGAGCGCGCAAGCTTGTCCACTATCTCGTCCAACTGCGCCTCGCTGATGATGTAAGGCGGGGCGAGTACCACATGGTCGCCCGCCACTCCGTCGAGCGCACCCCCCATCGGATAGCACATCAGTCCGTTTTCCAGCGCCCTGAGCTTGAGCCGCGCATTGATTCTGCGTTTCGGGTCGAACGGCTGTTTGCTCGCGCGGTCTTCCACCATTTCCAGCGCCCAAAACAGGCCGCGGCCGCGGATGTCGCCTACGTGCGCATGACTGCCGAAGCGCGCGCGCAGCCGCGCCTCGAGTCCGGCGCCGCGCTCGCGCACCTTGGCCAGCAGTCCGCGGTTCTTGACTGCCCGCTGCACCGCGAGTGCGCCTGCGCACGCGGCAGCGTGGCCGCTATAGGTCTGGCCGTGCTGGAAAAAACCCGAACCATTTACCACCGCGTCATAAATGCTTGCGCTCGCCAGCAGCGCGCCTATGGGCTGATAGCCGGCGCCCAAGCCCTTGCCGATGCAAATGAGGTCGGGCACCACGCGCTCCTGCTCACACGCGTAGAGCGTGCCGCAGCGGCCCATGCCGCACATGACCTCGTCCAGGATCAGCAGCATGCCGTGCTTGTCGCAAACTGCGCGCACGCCTTCGAAATAACCCGGCACCGGCGTGACGCACCCCAGCGTCGCTCCACCCACGGTCTCGGCGACAAACGCCATGACCCGATCCGGCCCCAGCCGCTGCACCTCCTCCTCCAGCTCGCGCACCAGACGCTGGCCGTAGGCTGCGTCGCCCTCGCCCTCCAACTTGCCGCGATAGGTGTAGCAGGGCGAAACGTGCGTGACGCCAAACAAGAGCGGTTCGAACTGCTTGCGCCGCCACAGGTTGCCCCCGGTGGCGAGCGCACCGAGGGTATTGCCGTGATAGCTCTGCCGGCGCGCGATGACCTGGCTGCGCCCAGGCTGCCCGATTTCGACGAAATACTGGCGCGCGAGCTTGAGCGCGGCCTCTACCGCCTCCGAACCGCTAGAACAAAAATACACCCGCTCTATTCCCGCGGGCGCATCCTCCACCAACTCGCAGGACAAGGCTTCCATCGGTTTGTTGGTGAAAAACGAAGTGTGCGCGAAAGGCAGCTGGTCCAGTTGCGCCTTGATCGCGTCGATCACCTCGCGGTCGCTGTGACCCAAGCAGGAGACGGCCGCCCCGCCGCAGGCGTCGAGATAACGCTTGCCATCCCGATCAATCAGGTACGGCCCGTCGCCGCCGACCGCGACCGGATATTTGTGTTTTGGATTGCGGTGGAAAACCTGGCCCACGAAGATCTCGCTCTTAGGGTTGGCTTCGGTGTGATTGAAACCAGCCCTGACCTAGGGAAGCACGAGGGGACTCATCCCCTCCTGCTCGAACCTGCTTTCAGGGTGCGAGACGCGCCTCGAGCAACTTGCGTTCGAGCACCAGGGGCTGCGGCAGCCTGTCCTCGAGCTTGGCGAACAGTTCGTCATGCAGCTTCAGTTCGCGCCCCCAAGCGGCGCGGTCTATGTCGGTGACGCTGGCGTACTTGTCGGCGCCGAACTCCAGTCCCTCCCAGTGCAAATCATCGAACTCCGGCATCCAGCCCAGCGGCGTCTCGACGGCGTGGGCCTGTCCCTGGCAACGCCCGACGATCCAACTGAGCACGCGCATGTTTTCGCCGAATCCGGGCCAGACGAACTTCCCCTTGGCGTCCTTGCGGAACCAGTTGACCTGAAAGATGTGCGGCGGCCGCTTCACCTTCTTGCCTACGGCCAGCCAGTGCTTGAAATAATCACCCATGTGGTAACCGCAGAAAGCGATCATGGCGAATGGGTCGCGGCGCACCACGCCGACCTGACCGACGATGGCGGCGGTGGTTTCGGATCCCATGGTCGCGGCCTTGTACACCCCGTCCTCCCAGTTGAAGGCTTCGACCACCAGCGGCGTGGTATCGGAACGCCGCCCGCCGAACAGGAAGGCCGAGATCGGCAAGCCGTTCGGGTCGTCCCAGGCCGGATCGAGCGAGGGGCATCGTGTCGCGGGGACGGTAAAGCGCGAATTCGGGTGCGCCGCGTTGCGTCCGCATGCCGGAGTCCATGCCTGTCCGGTCCAGTCGGTAAGCCTGGCCGGCGGCGCATCGGTCATGCCTTCCCACCACACGTCGCCCTCCGGGGTCTCGGCGACGTTGGTGAAAATGGTGTCGCGCGCAATCGACTTCATGCAGTTGGGGTTGCTGTGGACATTGGTGCCCGGGGCAACGCCAAAATAACCGGCCTCGGGGTTGATCGCGTAGAACTTGCCGTCCTCGTGCGGCTTGATCCAGGCGATGTCCTCGCCTACGGTTTCCACCTTCCAGCCTTGGAAGCCTTTGGGTGCAACCAGCATCGCAAGGTTGGTCTTGCCGCAGGCGCTGGGGAAGGCGGCCGCGATATAGTTCTTCTGCCCCTGCGGATTGGTGATGCCCAGGATCAACATATGCTCGGCCAACCATCCCTGATCGCGCGCCATCACCGACGCGATGCGCAGCGCCAGGCATTTCTTGCCTAGCAGCGCGTTGCCGCCGTAGCCCGAGCCGTAGGACCAGATCTCGCGCGTCTCGGGAAAATGGACGATCCACTTCTCGGCGTTGCAAGGCCAGCGCACGGATCTTTCACCTGCCGCGAGGGGCATGCCC
>JADGRR010000187.1 GCA_017880745.1 Burkholderiales bacterium | reverse complement strand
TTATTTTCCGTAAACATAAGGTTACATAAATAAACTTAACCATCATAAAAAACGTCACAATAAGTCCTTTTCGGTACGGAACCTTCAATCCTTTGCAGTCTCCTTCGGGTGTTGCTGTTACAATCATCGGGTGTTGATCATCTATCTGCACTGTTTTTTACAATACGAAATCATGTTTCACAAAATTGGTGCGCCGCATCAACGTCCTGTCACGCAAGCTTCTGCCGCGGCAGGCAAAGCGGGCTGCGAACGAGAGTAAAATTCTACCCTCGGACGTGCACATGTCGTGTATCATATATAAGACATAAGACTTGACTTGTCAACCCCCCCTGCCCAATCCCATCCATCAGAGGAGTACCCATGGCCAGCTACAAACACGTCAAAATCCCGAGCGTAGGCGAGAAGATCCGCGTCCGGCCCGATTATTCACTCGAAGTACCTGATCAGCCGGTCATTCCGTTCATCGAGGGCGACGGGACCGGCGTCGACATCACGCCGGTGATGATCAAGGTGGTGGATGCGGCGGTGGCCAAGGCTTACGCCGGCAAGCGCAAGATCTCGTGGATGGAAATGTACGCCGGCGAGAAATCATGCAAGGTGTACGGCGAAAACGTCTGGCTGCCGGACGAAACCCTGGAGGCCGCGAAGGAGTACGCGGTGTCGATCAAGGGACCGCTCACCACGCCCGTCGGCGGCGGCATCCGTTCGATCAACGTGGCGATTCGCCAGCAACTGGACCTGTATGTCTGCCTGCGGCCGGTGCGCTATTTCCCCGGCGTGCCGAGCCCGCTGAAAGAGCCGGAGAAGACCGATATGGTGATCTTCCGCGAGAACGCGGAGGACATCTACGCCGGCATCGAGTGGGCCGCCGGCACGCCGGAGGTGAAGAAACTGATCGACTTCCTGATCAATGAGATGAAGGTAACCAAAATCCGCTTCCCGGCGACCTCGGCCATAGGCATCAAACCCGTCTCGCGCGAAGGCAGCGAGCGACTCATCCGCAAGGCTTTTCAGTATGCACTCGACAACAACCGCAAGTCGGTCACCTTGGTGCACAAGGGCAATATCCAGAAGTTCACCGAAGGCGCGTTCCGCGATTGGGGGTATGCGCTGGCGCAGCGCGAGTTTGGCGCCAAGTTGCTCGATGGCGGACCTTGGTCCAGCTTCAGGAACCCGAAGACGGGACAGGAAATCGTGGTCAAGGACATGATCATGGACGCCTTCCTGCAGCAGATCCTGTTGCGGCCGGCCGAGTACGACGTGATCGCGACGCTGAACCTGAACGGCGACTATGCATCCGACGCCCTGGCGGCGCAGGTAGGCGGGATCGGCATCGCCCCCGGCGCGAACATGTCCGACACCATCGCCATGTTCGAAGCCACCCACGGCACCGCTCCTAAATATGCGGGCAAGGACTATGTCAACCCGGGATCGGAAATCCTGTCGGCGGAGATGATGCTGCGCCACATGGGCTGGACGGAGGCCGCCGATTTGATCATCAAGTCAATGGGCGATGCCATCAACGCCAAGACCGTGACCTACGACTTCGCGCGCCTCATGACCGGCGCCAAGCAGGTTTCCTGTTCCGGCTTCGGCGAGGCGATGATCGCGCACATGCGCTAACGGCGTCTCCGTTCGCCGCCGGCGCAGTCCGGCTTGCACTGGCGTGCAAAAGGGAAGCGGCCGCAGGCATCACGCCTGCGGCCGCTTTTTGCTTTTAGTCTGCAACAAAAAGCTGCCACGCCTTCCCTGGTCCAGGCCTGACGACAACTTGCTGCCGCTGCAAACCGACTCGGCGCCGCGGAGGCGCCGCGCTCAGGTTGCCGACTGAATGCTGGAGGCTTGCTTGCCCTTGGGGCCCTGGGTCACTTCGAATTTGACCTTCTGCCCTTCTTTGAGTGACTTGAAACCGTCCATCTGGATTGCGGAGAAGTGCGCGAACAAATCCTCGCTACCATCATCGGGCGTGATAAAGCCGTAGCCCTTGGCGTCGTTGAACCACTTTACCGTACCTGTTGGCATAAAAACTTCCCAAGAAATTACACGATCTAGGGCGTCACCACCCTTGCAATGTCCGGCATCGACGCCACATATGGATTTCATCCGCCACTTCGCTCGAGGCCAAACACAAGCCGCTTTTTTACTAAGTTTGCGGGATCAAGTCAAGTGTCCCGCAGCCGAGCACAGACCCGGTCGAGCGTGCAGTATTTGAGAGCATTGCGCCGCACCGCAACAGCGATTAGGATTACACTCAAGCAACGAGCGTTTTCGGACGATAATATGGCGGCAGGCGAAACTTTGCGCCGCGCGTTATGGTCTAACTGAAATTGACTGAGCGACGAATCTGGCATAGTGTTCAGGTGGGTGAGCAAGTATGGCGAACCGGGCGCGTGAAGGCACCGTCTTAGAGGCGAAAAAGGCCAAAGTCAAGCCGCCGCCGCTGTTCAAGGTAATGTTGTTGAATGACGACTATACGCCGATGGAATTCGTGGTCGTCGTGTTGCAGACGTTCTTCAGTCTGAGTCGCGAACAGGCGACGCAGGTCATGCTGAAAGTGCACCGTGAAGGCATGGGCGTGTGCGGCGTTTATCCGAGGGACGTCGCCTCGACCAAGGTAGAGCAGGTGGGCAGCTTCGCCCGACAGCATCAACATCCGCTTCAATGCGTGATGGAGGAAACTGAATGATTGCGCAGGAACTTGAAGTCAGCTTGCACATGGCCTTTGTCGAAGCGCGGCAGAAGCGCCATGAGTTCATCACGGTCGAGCACCTGTTGCTCGCGCTGCTTGACAATCCCACCGCTGCCGAGGTGTTGCGTGCCTGCGCCGCCAACATCGACGAACTGCGCAAGAGCCTGGGCGGCTTCGTCGCCGAACACACGCCGACCGTAGCCGGGACCGAGGAGATCGATACCCAGCCGACGCTCGGTTTCCAGCGCGTAATCCAACGCGCCATCCTGCACGTTCAATCCTCCGGCAAGAAGGAGGTGACCGGCGCCAACGTTCTGGTGGCAATATTCGGCGAGAAGGACTCGCACGCCGTGTATTTCCTGCACCAGCAGGGCATCACACGGCTGGACGTGGTCAACTTCATCTCTCACGGCATCACCAAGACGCCGCAAACCCAAGGCGGCAAACCGGAGACGAGCGAGGAGCAGCAGGACGAGCAAGGCAGCCACGGCGCGCTCGAAACCTACACCCTCAATCTCAACGCCCAGGCTCTGGTGGGTAAGATCGACCCGCTCATCGGCCGCGAACGCGAACTCGAACGCGTGATCCAGACCCTGTGCCGGCGGCGCAAAAACAACCCGCTGCTGGTGGGCGAGGCCGGCGTGGGCAAGACCGCGATTGCGGAAGGCCTGGCACGGCGCATCGTCGAGGGTGCCGTGCCCGAGGTGCTCGCGCGCTGCCAGGTGTACGCGCTCGATATGGGCGCATTGCTAGCAGGCACCAAATACCGCGGCGACTTCGAGCAGCGCTTGAAAGCGGTGCTGAAGCAGCTGCTGGACAACTGCAACGCGATCCTGTTCATTGACGAAATCCACACCCTGATCGGCGCCGGCGCAGCATCAGGCGGGACCCTGGACGCCTCCAACCTGCTCAAACCCGCCCTCTCTTCCGGTCAGCTGAAGTGCATCGGCGCAACCACCTACAACGAGTATCGCGGCGTGTTCGAAAAAGACCACGCGCTGTCGCGCCGCTTCCAGAAGATCGACGTGGAAGAACCGTCGGTCGAGGAAACCGTGGCCATCCTGCGCGGCCTGAAGAGCCGCTTCGAGGCGCACCACGGCATCAAGTATTCGGCGGCAGCGCTCACCACCGCGGCCGAGTTGTCGGCCCGCTTCATCAATGACCGGCACCTGCCCGACAAAGCCATCGATGTCATCGACGAGGCCGGTGCGGCGCAACGCATCCTGCCCAAGACCAAGCAGAAGAAAGTCGTCGGCAAACTCGAGATCGAGGAGATCATCGCCAAGATCGCGCGCATTCCGCCGAGGAGCGTGTCTTCCGACGATCGCGAATCACTGAAGAATCTCGATCGCGACTTGAAGGCAGTGGTGTTCGGTCAGGACAAGGCCATCGACGCGCTCGCCGCCTCGATCAAGATGGCGAGGAGCGGCCTCGGGCATCCGACCAAGCCGATCGGGTCATTTCTCTTCTCCGGCCCCACCGGTGTGGGCAAGACCGAAGTGGCGCGCCAGCTCGCCTACTGCATGGGCATCGAATTGGTGCGCTTCGACATGTCCGAGTACATGGAGCGCCATGCCGTGTCGCGCCTGATCGGGGCTCCGCCGGGTTACGTCGGCTTCGACCAGGGCGGCCTGTTGACCGAGGCGATCACCAAGAAGCCGCACTGCGTGCTGCTGCTGGACGAGATCGAGAAAGCCCATCCGGACATTTTCAACATCCTGCTGCAGGTGATGGACCACGGCACGCTCACCGACAACAACGGGCGCAAGGCCGATTTCCGCAACGTGGTCATCATCATGACCACCAACGCCGGGGCCGAAGCCCTGAACAAGGCCGGAATCGGATTCAACCAGTCGCGCACCACCGGCGACGAGATGGCCGAGATCAAGCGCATGTTCACGCCGGAGTTCAGGAACCGGCTGGACGCCACTATCTCCTTCGCCGCGCTTGACCACGACATCATCCTGCGCGTGGTGGACAAATTCCTGATGCAGCTGGAGGAACAACTGCACGAGAAGAAAGTCGAAGTGATCTTCACCGATGCGCTGAAGCTGCACCTCGCCGAACACGGATTCGATCCGACGATGGGCGCGCGCCCGATGGCGCGCCTGATCCAGGACACGGTGCGCCGCGCCTTGGCCGACGAGTTGCTGTTCGGGCGCCTGGTGAACGGCGGCAAGATCATTATCGACGTCGACGCGGCGGACAAGGTGCACCTCGTCTTCGCCGACGACACGCCGGTCGAGCCGCCGCCGGTGGTGCAGGCAAGCTGAAGGGCTTGCCGCGCCGGAAAAAGGCCGCCACGAGCGGCCTTTTTTTGTCTCCGCGATTCGGCCTATAGCCCGATAAGCCAGGGCCCGCATTGACATCGACTAAGCTCAAGGGGACACTGCCCTGGAAAAGAATATGAGAAATTCGTCACCACCCAAAGGAGATCCCCGATGAAGAAAGTACGCGTTACGTTGTTGGCCATCGCGTTCATTGGCGGCGGACTGGCGCTACCGGCGAGCGCCCAGGACGCCAACCTCGGCCGCAATCTTGCTGCGACCTGCACCCATTGTCACGGCACCGACGGCAGGAGCGTCGGCGGCACCGTCGCGCTGGCCGGCATGCCGAAAGAACAGCTGGTGCAGGCAATGAAGGCATTCAAGTCGGGCGCCAGACCCGCCACGGTCATGCACCAACTGTCCAAGGGCTATACGGAACAGCAGGTGGGGCTGATCGGCGAATATTTTTCGAAACAAAAAATCCAGTAGGGGGAAGTTATGGCTCATGCATACAATCGGCGCGATTTCCTCAAGCTTGTTGCCGCCGGCGCGGCGACCGGCACCCTGGCCGCCTGCGCCACCACGCCCGAAATGCAAAAACCGATCGGCCGCGTGGCGGTTATCGGCGGCGGATACGGCGGCGCCGCCGCCGCCAAATATATCCGCATGTGGTCGGGCGGCCGCATCGAGGTATTCCTGATCGAGCGCAGCAGCCAGTTCGTTTCCTGCCCGATGTCCAACCTGGTGCTGGGCGGCAGCATGAAGATCGAAGACATCACCATGGACTACGCCAAGCTGCGCGAATACGGTGTGCAGGTGATGCGCGACGAAGTCACCGCCATCGACACGGCCAAGAAAAAGGTCAAGCTCACCCGTTTCGAGGATCTGCCGTACGACCGGCTGGTGCTGTCGCCGGGGGTGGATTTCATGTATGAGCAGATCCCGGGTCTCAACAATGCCGAAGCGCAACGATCGATCCTGCACGCTTGGAAGGCGGGAGCCGAGACGGTCGCGTTGCGAAAGCAGCTGGAGGCGATGCGCGACGGCGGCGTCTACATTCTCTCGATCCCGAAAGCACCGTACCGCTGCCCGCCCGGACCCTACGAGCGCGCCTGCCAGGTAGCGCTCTATTTCAAACAGGCCAAGGCGAAATCCAAGGTGCTGATCCTCGACGGCAACGAGGACATCGTGTCGAAGAAAGGACTGTTCCTGAAAGCGTGGGGCGACCGCTACAAGGGCATCATCGAGTACCACAACAATCAGGAGGCGAAGGACGTCGATCTGCGCAGCATGACGGTCAAGACCGATTTCGACTCGTTCAA
>JADGRR010000186.1 GCA_017880745.1 Burkholderiales bacterium | reverse complement strand
TTGTACTTGATGCGGTGCGGCTGGTCGGCGTCGGGGCCTTTTCGCTTTCTCAGGTCTTCGATGTAGGCGCCGTAGTTCCCCTCGGAACAGGGGGCGTGCTAGGGTTGTCTTGGCCTAAGCACTTGGAAGTCCTTCTAATACATGTGGTTAACATAAACACATCGACCGCCTTCTCATGTTCTGTCGTTCTCAGTTACAAAACGGTTTTGTAACCAGACGCCCTGCAGCGTGAGAAATCTTGGCCGGAGACGCTGCTCCTCCTCTCACGCATCCCTTGCGCCAGTTGCCTCACACGTCGTCCTGCGAGTTTCAGGATGCTCGCAGTTCTGGTATCAGCGTCCTTCAGTAGTGATCGGTCCTCGAGACGCGCGCGCTCCATCCACCGGCGTACTCGCGGAGTGCATGTCGACTCCAATTGCGAGGTTGGCGCCAGCCGGGAAGTCCGGTGGGGCCGACACGATATGTGCAACTGCGCTGGCAAACGCCTCGGCGTACTCCGGAGGGTCGACTCTCGGATCGCCCGTTCATGGAAGCTTTTTGGCTGACTTGCTGACGGTTGCCGCATGCGAGAACTTGGCGTTCCACGGGCACACCTCCTGGGAGGTGTGCCGGTCGAACCATTTTGCGATTCGGCTCTCAACGGGCGGGCGGACCCTTCGAGCTGCGACCGCCGGCCGTGGCGTTAGTCCGTCCGCCGGTTCTCTGCCGCTGAAGGCTCGGCCGGCAGTGTGAGCACGAACGCCGACCCTTCGGCGGTTGATCGCAGCAGTTCCAAGCGACCGCCGTGTGCCTCGGCAATCCACCGTGCGATGGACAGTCCCAAGCCGGCCCCGCTCGTGCTGGAAGCGCTGTACGGCCGCGCCGCGTCGGCGCGCACGAAGCGCTCGAAGATGCGCGGCTGCAGCTCGCCGGGTATGCCCGGCCCCGTATCGGCGACTTCGAGCCGATAGCCTCCACCGTGGACGCTCAGGCGCAGTGCCACTGACGCCCCTGCCGACGAGTGCTTGATGGCGTTGTCAAGGAGATTGAGGACGAGTCGGTGCAGGAGCGCCTCGTCACCGACGAATGGAGCTTCCTCGGGTAGCTCGACGGTCACCGTGATGTCGCGCGCCGCGGCGAGCGTGCGCACCGCGCGGGCGCACTCGGCCACGAGTTCCTCGAGATAGAGCGGCGCGCGGCGGATGGGCACCTCCCCCGCATCGGCGCTCGCGAGCATCAGCAGGTCGTCCACAATCAGGCGCATGCGGCGACCGGGGTGCGCAACTCGTGCGACGCGTCCGCCATGAACTGGCGCTGCTGCGCGAAGGCCTGCTCGAGACGCCCGAGCAGGTCGTTGATCACGCTGCCGAGCTGGCCAACCTCGTCTGTGGCATTCGCAATCGGCACCCGTTCACTGAGGTTCGTGGCCCCGATGCGCGCGGTGCGCTCACGCAGCACGACCATGGGCTGCAGGCTGCGGCGTGCAAGCAGCCATCCGCTGAGTCCGGCGAGCAGTAGCGCCACGGGCACCGCCATGAAGAGCGCATGCCGAGCATCGGCGAGCGTTTCCTCTTCATCAGACAGCGACACCGCCGCGGCAACGACAAACCGTCCGTCCGGCAGGTTGGCGGGCGCCAGCGCCGCCCGGTAACCGCCTTCGCGATCGGGCAAATCCACGACGTGAGGTGTCTCCGTACCCGAAGCCCGTGCGTCCTGCGCCAAGCGCGCCGTATCCAGCGACGGCGCGGGCTCCTCGTCGGATTCGAGTTCGGGACGCGTCAGGCTGACGGCAACGCTGCGACCCGCCGAATCGAAGATCACGAAAGCAATCTTCTGAAAGTGCAGTCCCGCCAGGACCTCCCGGGCTGCGTCCGTCGCAGTGGGCTGATGCCGACGCTCGCTGATGAGCGCGGTGCGCAAGTGGCCAACGGCGTCGAGGACAGCGGCGTCGGTGCGCACGCGGCTCGTGCGCGGGACAAACGCATACGCTGCCCAGACGAAGAGCGTGAGGAGCACCGCAAGCACGACGGTGTGCCAGAGCGCCAGGCGGGCACGGACCGACGTCAGGATCACTCCGTGTCCTCGTTCGACCGCGAACTCCGTGACTCGGTGCCTGCCGGCGCCGCCAGCATGTATCCCGCGCCACCGTGCCCACGGTGCCTAACGCGACCGCTCTGTCGCGCGCCAGCCCACGCTACTCCGGGAACCGTAGGTTCACTGCTCAGGGGAGGGTGCTCGGATGGAAGTGCGTCGTCGGGAGACGGACGGCCGCCGGATCTTCAGCGCCGTCCTCAGGCAGGAGCGGATTGGGAGCGTGGAGCGGCGTTAGGTGATGCATCGACATTCTCCTGCGGACCCTCTCGCGGACGCACCGCCCGCTGCATGCGTGACTCCTCGTGGCGAAGGGGACTAGCTCGTTTGGGCGATTGTCTCATTCGCGCCTGATCCCCAAACTGGCTGTGTGCACCGCGACTTTCCAAGCCCTGATCCGTGCATCCGGTGATGCCCGGACGTGCGCTGCGACGTCGGCGCCTCGCTCGTCCGGCCACGCACGAAGAAGACGCAGAATAAGTGAGCATTTCGACCAGGCAGCCAGAGACTGTGCATGCAATGATTGCGCGATGGAGTGCGGGGCGCACGAGATGGCGCACTGCAAGAGCTGCGCGGAGGCCTGTCGTCGCTGTGCCGAGGCGTGCCGCAGGATGTGCGCCTGAAGTGGACGGGGCGGACCGATCGCGCGGAATGGCCCAAGTGATGGCCCCGCGCCTGGCGCACGCGGCGAGTGAGAATGGTGCCGGCGCGCTGCGCACGCCGGCACTCCGGGCAACGGCGGCGCAGCGTACACCTCGCTCGTGTTTTCGCGCATTGGATTCGTCGGGAATCCGCTGCGAGGGTCCACCCGTGCCGGGCACGGAGTGATCCCAATGCCAGCCAGAAGCGCGCGAAAGGACTTCCCCATTGTTTGCGCCGGCGGTTCGGCCGGGGGCCTGGACGCCTATACAAGGCTGCTCCGGCACCTGCCGGCGGACATGGGAGTGGCGATCGTGATCGTCAATCACTTGAGGACCGTCGCCACCCTGCTGCACGAGATTCTTCCGACGTACACCCGGATGCCGGTCGAACTGATCACGGAGAAGCTGGACATCGAGCCTGACCACGTGTTCATCATCCCGGAACAGCGCGACTTGCACGTGCTCGATGGTGAGTTCCGTCTGAAGCCCATCTCAAAGCCGAGGGGTTGGCCCGACGTCATTACGGTGTTTCTGCGTTCCCTGACGGAGCACTGGGACGGCAAACTGGTTGCGGTCATCGTCTCGGGCTATGACGGCGACGGGGCGGCCGCGTTGCGCGGCATCAAGGACGTGGGGGGCATCACCATCGCGCAGAAGCCCGAGACCGCGGCGCAACCGGACATGCCGGAGAGCGCCGTGGCCAGCGGATTCGTGGACTTCATCCTCTCGCCCGAGGATATCGCGAAGGAAATCGTGCGCATCGCGCACGCCACGGCGTAGCTGACCGATGGACCTGCACTCCGGCGCTCCATCCTGGCTCGTCCGCATCGGACTTGGGCATTCGCACGACCCGCTCAGGCGTGACGAACAGTGTGCCTGCCCCACGGCATGTGCTCGACCTACAAGGACCAGATCAATGCCGATCTCGTTGCCTTCCTCGAGACCTGACCGCGACGAGCCGGAAGGTGAAAGGGCGAGGAAGGGACATCGCGGCATGGCGCATCAATTGAGAGTGATCACCGTTCGCAAAAGAGGAGAGATCAGATGAGGCGGAGAATCACAGGGTACCTCGGCGTGGGAGTGGCAACTATCGGCCTGATGTTCGTGACGGGTGTGGCTCGTGCCCAGACCACGGGAACGCAGCCGACGAGCTACATGACGGTGGACATCAAGGAGAGCTTCGCATCGATAATGGCCCGTATGACAGCGGCGAAGCCAGAGATCATGAAACGGCAGATGGACCTGCTCAACGAGCGATACGACCTGAGCGATCGCCCGGCGAAGGGCGTGACGATGTCCCGTGGAAAGGCCGTGCAGGAGGGCGTCCGAGTCAAGCTTCCCAAGGGCGTGACATGGGAAGCGTTATCAACCATGAGCCCGGACGAAATTAGGGCAAAGGACGTGTTCCCGTCGGGTTTCTTCCCCCTGCCGTTCCCGAACCACCCCGAAGGCGGCGCGCTCTTCCCCAAATTCCAGATTGAGGAAATCAAGAAGCAGGAGGCGCGAGACCTGACCCGGTTCGACCTGGACTTCGACCTCCCTGACCACTTCCTGCCCGAGTTTCCGGCTCCGATGTACCTGACGACGCGGCCCGATCTGGGGGATGTCTCGCAGGGCAAGCTCGTCACCATCATGAACTTCTATGAACTGTTCAACGGGATCCTGAATCCCAAGCAACTCGAGGGGCTGCGCTTGCTGGTGACGCCGTTCCCGCAGCAGCAGTTCAACCAGACCGAGGACCGGCGCTCGGAAAAGTCGAGCCGCGGGTTGGCCTGCCTGGATTGCCACGCGAACGGCCACACCATCGGGGCCACGCATCTGGTGGGCGACATCCGTCCCCAGGAGTTCCGGCATCGCCTGGACACCCCGACCCTGCGGGGAGTGAATATCCAGCGGCTGTTCGGTTCCCAGCGGGCATTGAAGAGCATCGAGGATTTTACCGAGTTTGAGCAGCGCGCCGCGTATTTTGACGGCGACCCGGTGATTGCAACCAAAAAAGGGGTCAATATCCTGGAAAGAGGCAGCCAGGTCCACTTCATGGCCGAGTTCCAGGAGATCCTCGACTTCCCACCGGCCCCCAAGCTCAACATCTTCGGGGTGCTGGACCCGGCTAGGGCCACCCCCGCCGAACTCAAGGGCGAGGCGCTTTTCAACGGCAAGGCCCGATGCGCCGCGTGCCACCCGGCGCCCTATTACACCGATAACTCCATGCACAACCTGCGGGCCGAGCGGTTCTATAAGCCCCGCATGATCAACGGCATGATGGCTTCGGCGGACGGCCCGATCAAGACCTTCCCTTTGCGCGGTATCAAGGACTCCCCGCCATACCTGCATGATGACCGGCTGCTCACGCTGGAGGACACGGTGGAGTTTTTCAACCTCGTTCTGCAATTGAAGCTGAATGAACAGGAGAAGAAGGACCTCGTGGCCTTCATGCGGGTGCTGTAGGCTCCGGATGACCGAACGCTGCACCTGACCGGCGGGGCATGATAGGTCTCTGGGAGTTCATGGCTCCCCGATGCCCCGCCGGTCAGGTGAGCTCGGTCGTTAGGAATCGAAAACCTTGCTTGTCCGGGGAAGTTAAGCGCCCCATAGCCGAGGACCCGCCCATCGCGTAACGTGCCCCAATAATGGGAAGAATTGGTAATGGATAAAACCGACTTCGCTTTCTGGCTGACTTTGACAGGAACCCTTTGCTGGGTTGTTTGTTTTTGGTGGATGTATCGGATTTCAACAAAACAGAATGCCTTGTTGGATCAACTTCACGCGCAGGGCAAACGCATCGAAAAGTTGTCCAAGGTCGAACATGACCTCATCAAGGAAGTGCATCCGCAGGTCGGCGAGATTAAGGAGGGGATGGACACGATGGTAGCCGCCGTGAAGGAAAATGCTGAAAACAATTTTCCTGTGTCTAAAGACAAGTAGGCACATCAATGTGTTTGCCGAACCGATCCAGGGGAGAGCCAGTGAGCAGCGAGGATATCCAGAGCTGGCTCTTCACGGAGGCTGTGCCGCTGCGCGGCAAACGGACGCCGTGCAAAGGACAATATTGGTCCCCTATCCACCCGCTCGAAGCGAAGCCGCACTTGCATCCCGAGGGGCAGATTGCCAGAATCGAACGATGAGCGAGCAAGGAAGAGCAGAAGAAATTCCTAACACGATGATGCTCCACCGAACCACTGGAAAGCAGGCCGAGTGCCTGTACGGTCAACCATTCGATTTCGACGACTGCTGCCGCCAGCGGCCGGTGAGCTTGGACGTTGAGGCTGTTGAAAAAAGCCTCAAATAATGCACTCTGCGCTTTGTAAATAATTGATTTTATTAGGACGCAATTTTGCAAAATCGCCTTTTTCTACAGAGTCGTTGAATGAACATGAGAGGTTGACGATCCCCGCCAAAAAAAGGAGGCAAACAATGAGCACAATTAAGACGAAGGATGGTACGCAGATCTATTACAAGGACTGGGGCACAGGACAGCCTGTGGTGTTCAGCCACGGCTGGCCCCTCAGTGCGGATAGCTGGGAAGCTCAGATGGTGTTCCTGGCCTCCAACGGCTATCGCTGCATTGCCCATGACCGTCGCGGCCATGGCCGG
>JADGRR010000185.1 GCA_017880745.1 Burkholderiales bacterium | reverse complement strand
AATGAGACCACTACCACCTACGCCGACCCCGCCACAATTCGCAAGGCGGGCAACATGGTGAGCATGTGGCACCTGCTTGACTACACCAAGGCCAGAGGGATCGAAGGGATTAAGCCGCATCTGTCGGTAAGAATGCAAGATGAATATGACTGCAAGCAAGAGCGAACGCGAACGCTTTCGATCTCTCTGCATTCTGGAAATATGGGCGAAGGTGAAGTGCTTGGAACCAGCACTGTTCCCGGCGACTGGCGGCCAGTCCCGCCTGACACCTTAGTGGAAACCTTGCGGGAATTCGCCTGCGGGTCGTAGGCGCTTTTGATCTTCTCACGGGCTATCGCAGGAGCGACCCTTGCGCCGGCGTTTTCATTCTCGGCATGGGCTGACTTCACCAGCAAGGGGATGGCGGTGGCCGATGGCGATACCTTGACCGTCCCGGTCAATCGCGGGCAGTTGACGGTCCGCCCGGCCGAAATCGACGCACTGGCGCTCGGGCTGCCGATCACTGCACACGTAATCATGTGGTCTCGTAATGATGCTTATGCTGTTAATATTGCCCGAATACCACCACAGACTGGAAAAGAAAAATGCCGAATATTGCAGTCACGTTCAGACAAGAGATCACACGACTTGCCCGCAGAGAAATCCGAAGCCAGACGCAGGGATTGCGGAAAGCGTCGGCTCAGTTCCGAAGAGAAATCGCCGGGCTGAAGCGCCGCGCCTCCGCACTCAAATCTGAAGTCACGCGCCTTGAGCGCCGGGTTGGCGCGGATGCTGCGCCTCAAATTACCGAAACTGATCCGGCAAAAATCCGCTTCGCTGCCAAGGGCGTCATTGCGCAGCGTAGTCGCCTGGGGATCTCTGCGGCAGACTTTGGCAAGCTTATCGGTGTGACGGCCCACACGATCTACAAGTGGGAGCATGGCACCTCACACCCCCGCAGAGCGCAGTTGTCGGCCTTCGGGTCCATTCGGCGCCTGAGTAAGGCAGAAGCCCTCGCCCGCTTGGAACAGATTCGCGAAAAGGCACCCAAGAGACGAACGCTGAAGCGATAGCTATTTCGCAGGTCATCGGCGCTTGAGTGGTAACCCCGACGATGCAATTGTCTTTTGCGGCGTAAGCGCGCGTGAGCAATGCTCGTAATGGATGCTCAGTGAAGATGTGGCCTCCGCACGTCTTGCACCACTTGCGATAACTCTGCGGCGTTTTGTTGTTCGCGTGCAAAATAACGATCGCCAACGGCTTTCGCCCTCTACGTCAATCCTCTGCCGTTGAAAAGAGCAACAAACTTTGAGTCGGTTTCCATCATGTGATACTGCCACCAAATTTTTAGAAACTGCAGCAATTCGTTAGCCAGGGCTGATCTGGAGCCAGCTGGCGCCTTTTCAAAGTCACTAGCAAAGGCACTGACCCTTTCAATGAGCGCGTCGTGCTCACGCTTGTGCTCCTCGGCGTCCGGATATTCACACTCAGCGAAATATTTCTCTTCCATACTGAAATGCGTCGCGGTGTATATGATCAGCTCATCCAGTATTTCGCTAATTACATCCGCACCCCTGTGTTCCGTCGTCGCCTCATACAGCCGATTTATGATTCCTATAAGTCTTTCGTGCTGTCGGTCAACGACTGCAACGCCCAACTTGAGACTGTCGTTCCACTCGATCAGTGCCATATTTGATATGGTGACATATTGATGACGCAAATGGATATTCTAGTTCACTGATCAGCTTCGTGTTGACCTGCCGCCTCAAGATCCGCTATGGCGGGTATGGGCAACCGCGACACCCGGCCAGGAGCGGCCGGTTCACACCAGGTATGTGTTCAGCCCGACTTTTTCGACTGTGGCTGTTACGAACCACGACATGGAAGTGAACGGCTTCAAGGCGATGATGAAATCATCCAAACGGCATTGAGTCGGTCGAATCAGCGCTTCCCCGGCTTGACGCCGCCAGGCAGGCCTCAGCCGGTGATCCCGATCTGCCACGGCACGAACTCGTGGTCGCCCAGGCCCAGTTCTTCGCTCTTGGTCTTGTCGCCCGAGGCGGTGCGCAGGATGAGCTGAAAAATCTGTTCGCCCATTTCGTCCATGCTTGCCGTGCCATCGAGGATCTGGCCGCAATTGATGTCCATGTCCTCCTCGAGCTTGCGGTACATCGGCGTATTGGTGGCGAGCTTGATCGACGGCGACGGCTTGCAGCCGAAGGCCGAGCCGCGGCCGGTGGTGAAGCACACCACGTTGGCGCCGCCCGCGATCTGCCCCGTCGCCGATACCGGGTCGTAGCCCGGCGTGTCCATGAACACGAAGCCTTTCTGCGTCACCGGCTCGGCGTACTTGTACACTTCCATCAGCGGCCCGGTGCCGCCTTTCATCGCCGATCCCAGCGATTTTTCCAGAATATTGGCCAGGCCCCCGGCCTGGTTGCCGGGACTCACCACGCCGTTGATCTGCACGTCGCGCCCCAGCGCATACACGTCCTTCCACCAGCGGATGCGCTCGATCAGCTTCTCGCCGACTTCGCGCGAGACTGCACGCCGCGTGAGCGTGTGCTCGACGCCGTAGATCTCGGGCGTCTCGGACAGCACCGCAGTGCCGCCGTGGCGCACCAGTATGTCCATCGCCGCGCCGAGCGCGGGATTGGCGGTGATCGAGGAAAAGCTGTCCGAGCCGCCGCACTGCAGCCCGACGATAATATGGCTCGCCGGGACCGGCACGCGCGTGACACGGTTCGCCTCCGGCAGCAGCGTCTGTATCGCCGCGACGCCTGCCTCTATGGTTTTGCGGGTTCCACCCGTGTCCTGCATGCTGAAACTGTGCAGCTTGGTGCCGCTGGTAAGCTTCTCGCTCTGGAACAGCGCGCTGATCTGGTTGCGTTCGCAGCCCAGGCCCACCACCAGCACTGCGGCCATGTTCGGATGGCGGATGTAGCCCGCGAGCGTGCGCCGCAGCAGGTCCATCGGCTCGCCCGACAGTTCCATACCGCAGCCGGTCGAATGCGTGAACGCGGCCACGCCGTCGATATTGGGAAACCCGGCCAGCCGGTCCGGTGTGAACCACTCGGCGATGCGGTGCGAGACGGTCGCCGAGCAATTCACGGTCGAGACGATGCCGATGTAATTGCGCGTCGCCACGCGCCCGTCCTCGCGCACGATGCCCATGAAGCTCGCGCGCTCAGGCGCAGGCACCATGTGCACCGGCTTGTAGTCGCGGGCGTAGGCATAGTCGCGGTCGAACTCGCGGAACTCCATGTTCAGCCGGTGCAGCAGCGTGCCGGGCGCGATCTCCGTCGACGCGAAACCAATGACGGTGTTGTACTTGAGCACCGGTTCGCCTTTGCCTAGCGCGCGCGCGGCAACCTTGTGGCCGGCGGGGATACGGTTGAGGCAGGTCAGGTTCTCTTCTGCGAGCAAGCTCCCCTGCGCAAGGTCGACGCGCGCGACCAGCACATTGTCGTTCGGGTGCAGCCGGATCGCCGTTGCGGCGAGCTTCTTCATGTCGGGGGCGTTCACGCGTCCTCCTTGCTGTTGCGATTTGTTGGAGCCGTAGCAAAAGTCATTTTGCGACGGCCCAACTTCGGGGAGCACGAGGGGAGGCGCCCCGAAGGAAGTACCCTCGGTGGATATCCCGTCGTTTTGTTGCAAACATTCATGCCGGCGTCCTGGAAACCCAGTCCTTGAAATCCTGGCGCAGCCTGTTCTTCATGAATTTGCCGGTCGAGGTGCGCGGCAAAGCCTCGACGAAGGTGAAATCGTCCGGCACCTGCCATTTGGCAAAATGCGCCAGCAGCAGTTCGCGCAGCTCGTCAGGCGTCACGTCCTTGCCCGGTTTTCTCACCACCACCGCGAGCGGCCGCTCGTCCCACTTCGGATGCTTGACCGCGATCACTGCGGCTTCCGCCACCGCTGGGTGCCCCATGATGGCGTTCTCGAGATCGACCGAACTGATCCATTCTCCGCCCGATTTGATCAAATCCTTGGAGCGGTCGGCGATGCGCAGGTAGCCCTGCGCATCGATGGTGGCGACATCGCCGGTGCGCAGCCAGCCGTCGCCGGTGAACTTCTCCGGATCAGTCGGCTGGTTGTGATAACCGCCCGCGACCCAGGGGCCGCGGCACTGCAGTTCGCCGGTCGCCACGCCATCCCAGGGCAAGGCCTTGCCGTCGTCGTCGACGATGCGCAACTGGACCAGCGGCACCTGCAAGCCGGCGCGCGCGCGTATGGCGTAGAGCGTATCGGCCGGCGCATCGAGCAAATCGGGCTTGATCGAAGTAAAGGAGCCCAGCGGAGAAGTCTCGGTCATGCCCCAGCCTTGCTTGATCGTGAGGCCGTACTTGTCGAAGGCCTCGATCAGCGAACGCGGCACGGCCGCGCCGCCGACAGACATACGCATGCCTTTATACAGGTTCCAAGCCCGCTTGCCTGACTGCAGCGCCTGCAGCACCATCAACCAGATCGTGGGCACACCCAGCGACAGCGTGATGCGTTCGCTCTCCATCAGGTCGAGCAGGTCCTCGCCGCCCAGGTGCGGCCCGGGGAAAACCTGCTTCGCGCCCAGCATCAGCGCCGAGAACGGCATCGCCCAGGCGTTGGCGTGGAACATCGGCGTGATCACCAGCACGTTGTCGCGCGAGGAGGCCGCGAGCACGTCGGGTAGCGCGCCGACGATCGCATGCAGCACCATCGAGCGATGTGAATAGACCACGCCCTTGGGCCGCCCGGTGGTGCCCGAGGTATAGCACATCCCCATCGCCTCGTTCTCGTCCTGCTCGGGATAGCGGTAGCCGCCGGCATCGGCGGCGATAAAATCCTCGTAGTTCTCATAGCCGGACGGCAGAGCCGCACCGCTGAACGCAAACACGATGACGCGCGGCACTTTCGCCAGCAGCGGTTTCACCTTTTCCCAGATCGGCAGCAGCACGTCGTCGATCAGGATCATCTGGTCATCGGCGTCGCCGATGATATAGGCCAGATCCTCGGACGAAAGGCGCAGGTTGAGGGTATGCAGCACCGCCCCTGCAGCCGGAATGCCGAAATAGGCTTCCAGATGCGCCCAATGGTTCCACATCAGGGTGCCGACCGCCTCGCCCCGTCCGACACCCGCGCGCTGCAGTGCCTGCGCGAGCTGGCGCGCGCGCTTGTAGACCGCGCCGTAATTGCAGCGGTGCAGCGATTTGTCGGGGCGGCGCGACACCACCTCGCGGCTGGAAAAAAGCGCATTGGCGTGTTCGAGCAGCTGATTCAGGCTCAACTGCGTCTGCATCATGGTGGACCGCATGGTTCTCCTCCTGACCGTTTTTTCTAACTGAGCCGAATCCTAGCAAACTCCGGGATCTTCGGCCGGCATGATTCGGGCGCCGCAATACGCGACCCGCGTCAGGTCCGGATCCAGTCCACGATAAATGCGACCAGGTATGAGACCGCGGCTGCGACACAAAATATCCAAAGACTGCGCGTGGCGCCTTTGGGCATGCCCATGTCGTCCAGATAGCGCTTGGCGAAGTAGCTCGCAATGAAAAAAGCGACCGTGGACAGCACCAGACTCAACATTCTTCGTCTCCTCGATTGCGCCGGATCGGACCCCGAACTGGCCCGCAAGCGGGGACCATCTTAAGGGAACCAGCCTCCGGGTCGGCACCCTTATTTCATGATCCTTCCCGCTTGCAGTAGCAACCTGAGTCACGATGCATTAGACTGTCCCTCTATTGATCCGGACTTAGGCATTGCCCTGGTCAATATTCGACTACATTCTAATCAGGAGATTTTCGTGGCTACTGGAACAGTGAAGTGGTTCAACGCAAGCAAGGGTTTTGGTTTTATTCAGGCAGATGATGGCTCGAAAGACGTATTTGTGCATATCTCGGCCGTGGAAAAAGCCGGCCTGTCCACATTGAACGAAGGCCAGAAAATTCAGTACGAATTGCAGAAGGGCCAGGACGGCAAGACATCCGCTGGAGATGTGAAGTCGATCTGAGCCCGCGTTACGCATCAAATGCCCCGGCGTAGACAGGAATAGCCGGGGCCTCGTCTCGTTCCGGCCCGGGACGATCGCCGATCGTTCCGGGCTTGCGGCGCGGCAATCGGCCTGATCAGTCGACTTGCATCGGCCGCCTTGGCAACGCTTTCCCACTTGTCGGTTTCGGAGGCGATGAATTTCGCTGCCTCCGCCGGCGAGTTGCCGATCATGCCGACGCCGAACTTCCTGAACTTTTCCGCGGCCCCGCGCGATGCCAGCGTGCGCAGCCGGTCGGCGCCGCGGCGTAGGCCGGGTTGCTGCGGTTCTAGGTGAAAACTGCGAGCTTCATCTGCAGGGCGACCGG
>JADGRR010000184.1 GCA_017880745.1 Burkholderiales bacterium | reverse complement strand
GCCACGCCTCCAAACCAAAGCTCGCCAGCGGAGCGAAGCCATGAGCGCAGACGCGAACGATGTCCTCAGCCGGCGCGGGTTTCTCGCCATCTCCGCAGCCACCCTGGGCGGGGTGATGCTCGCGCCGGGGATCCGCCTGATCGAGATCGCCGGCGCGCGCGCGCCCGATCAGCCGGTGTCCAAGCAGGTGCGCTGGGGCCTGCTGATCGACACCAACAAATGTGCCTCCGGCTGCGACGACTGCGTCAAAGCCTGCGCCACCGAGAACGGGCTCAAGAACACCGGGCATCCGCGCACCGACGCGCAGTGGATACGCAAGGTCGAACTCAAGGACCTGCGCACCGGCCACACGCATTCCGCGCCGGTGATGTGCCAGCATTGCGAGCATCCGCCCTGCGTCGACGTCTGCCCCACCGGCGCTTCGTTCAAGCGCGCCGACGGCATCGTGCTGGTCGACCGGCACATCTGCATCGGCTGCCGCTATTGCATGATGGCCTGCCCCTACAAAGCGCGCTCGATCGTATTCGAAGATGTCACCGGGCAAAACCCGGACGTGCCGCGCGGCAAGGGCTGCGCCGAGGCGTGCACGCTGTGCGTGCACCGCATCGACCGCGACCAGCAGCCCGCCTGCGTCGAGGCCTGCACCAAGGCAGGGCACAATGCCATGATTTTCGGCGATCTGAACGATCCGCAGAGCGAGATCGCGCAGCGCGTCGCCAAATACGCCAGCACGCAGATCCGGGCCGACCTGAGACTCAATCCTGGCGTGCGCTACCAGGGACTGTGACATGGCCGAATCCTTAATCTATCGCGAACTGGGTGGCACCGGCACCCGCTACTGGAGACTGCTGGCGCTGCTCGCCCTCCCCCTCGCGCTCGGGGCCGCCGCCTACTTCTACATCGAGCATTACGGGCATATCGTGACCGGCATGGACAACCAGATCGTCTGGGGCATGCCGCATGTGTTCGCCGTGTTTCTTGTCGTCGCCGCGACCGGCGTGCTCAATGTCGCGATCGCCGCTTCAGTGTTCGGCAAGGCGGCGTATCGCCCCGTGGCGCCGCTGTCGGCGCTGGTCTCCCTCGCGCTGCTGGTCGGCGGCCTCGCCCTGCTGATGCTCGATCTGGGTCGCTCCGACCGCATGATCGTGGCGATAACGCGGTTGAATTCCCAATCGGTTTTCGCCCTCAGGGTCATTCTCTACGACGGCTTCATGGCAAGTGTCGGGGTTTATCTGTGGTTCCTGCTCGAGCGGCGCATGAACCGCTATATCAAGCCGGCGGCCATCATGGCCTTCCTGTGGCAACTGTTGCTGATCACCGGCACGGGCCTGGAGTTTGGTTTCAATTTTCGCGAAGTCTACGACTCCGTGCTGTACGCGCCGATGTTCATCGCGTTTGCTTCGGCTTACGGCACCGCCGTCTTCGTCCTGATCCTGTTTGCCGTTTGCGGCTGGGAAGAGCGGCCTGTTTCCGACGAGCTGTTGCACCGGCTCAAGAATCTGCTCGGCATCTCCGTTGGTGCTTCGCTGTTTTTCGCAGTGCTGTTCCTGGCATCCAAATACGAACTTCCGCGTTCCCGCGACGTTGCGCGGTTCCTGATTTTCGACGGCGGCGTGTACACGGCGCTGCTCTGGCTGGGCCAGATTGCGCTCGGCGGAATCGTGCCGCTCGCACTGCTGTTGCGCTCGCAGCTGTCGCGCGGCGCGATCGCCGCGGCCTGCGTACTGGTGGTACTGGGCGGGCTGGCGCAAATGTACGTCACTCTAATCGGCGGGCAGGCGTATCCGCAGGTATTGTTTCCCGGGATGGTCGAAGCGAGCAGCTTCTTCGACGGCGAAATCCATCCCTACACGCCGAGCCTGTCGGAGGTGCTGCTCGGCCTGGGCGGGGTTGGGCTCGCCGCGGCGATCGTCGCCGTCGCGCTGCGCGTGTTCGCGCTCCTGCCCGAGCGGCTGGACCAGACGACCGGGCCGCAGGCCTAAAGGCCGCGCCGGCCTTCGAGCTTGGAGCGACGCATGCACCGGTTCCTCGTTTCCGCTGCGCACAAGTCTTCGGGCAAGACCACGGTCAGCATCGGACTGGCGGCGGAATTGTCGCGGCGCGGGCTCGCGGTGCAGGCGTTCAAGAAGGGCCCGGATTACATCGATCCGATGTGGCTTGCGGCGGCGACCGGCCGCAGCTGCCGCAACCTCGATTTCAATCTGTCCACGCCGGCCGAGCTGCAGCTCGAGTTTGCGCGCCACGGCGCCGGCGCCGACATCTGTCTCGTCGAGGGCAACAAGGGATTGTACGACGGGCTCGATCTTGAAGGGCGCAACAGCAATGCGGCGCTCGCGCGGCTGCTGGATCTGCCCGTGGTGCTGGTGCTCGATGCGCGCGGCATGACGCGCGGCATCGCGCCGCTGATCCTCGGCTATCAGGCGTTCGACCGGTCGATCCGAATCGCTGGCGTGATCCTGTCCAGGTTGGGAGGCGCGCGCCACGAGGCCAAGCTGCGCGCGGTGATCGAGCACTACACCGACGTGCCGGTGCTGGGCGCGATGCACGAGGATGCGCGTCTCGCCATCGCCGAGCGTCACCTCGGCCTCATGCCGGCCAACGAGGACGGTACGGCACACACGCGCATCGCGCTGCTTGCCGAGGCCGTTGGCAGGCAGGTCGATCTCGAGCGGCTGCTCGCCGCCAGCGTGAGCAACGTGGCGCTGCCCGCAGCGCCGCCGCTGGTGCGGCCCGCCCGGCGTGGCGTGCGCATTGGCATCGCGCGCGATCGCGCGTTCGGCTTCTATTATTCCGACGATCTGGAGGCGCTCGAGTGCGCCGGCGCGGAACTGGTGTTTTTCGACACGCTGCGCGACGCGCGGCTGCCCAGCGTGGACGGCCTGATCATCGGCGGCGGCTTTCCGGAAATTTTCATGCGTGAGCTGGAGGCGAATGCCGCGCTGCGCGGCGAGATCCTCGCCGCGATCGAGGCCGGGATGCCCGCCTATGCCGAGTGCGGCGGGCTCATGTACCTTGCCCGCTCGCTCAGCTGGCGCGGCGACACGCGCCGCATGGTGGGTGCGATTCCAGGCGACGTCGTGATGCACGAGCGGCCGGTGGGCCGCGGCTACGTCAAGCTGACCCTCACCGAAGCTCATCCGTGGGGAAATCGCGGCGAGGGCCAGTTTGAAATCCCGGCGCACGAGTTCCACTATTCGAGCATCGAAGGCCTGGATCCGAACACGCGCTTTGCTTACCGTGTGGCGCGCGGTTTTGGTGTCGACGGAAAATCCGACGGCATCGTCGTCAATAATTTGCTGGCCGCCTACTCGCACCTGCGCAGCAGCGGCAGCTGCGACTGGGCGGCGCGCTTCATCGCCTTCGTGCGCAACCGGGCCGGGGAGCCCGACGCGGCGCCGGCGCTGCTGAGCGCAGTATACTGACGCGATTGTGACGCTCAATACATCAGGCGACCGTGCCATGCGTGCGGGGGCGGTCTATCTGGTCGGCGCAGGGCCTGGCGATCCGGAGCTGCTGACGCTGCGTGCGGCCCAGCTGCTAGGCGAGGCCGACGTCATCGTCCACGATCATCTCGTCTCGGAACCCATCCTCGAACTGGGCCGGCGCGAAGCGCAGCGCATCTACGCCGGTAAGGAGCGCGGCGAGCACACGCTCACCCAAGCCGAGATCAACGCGTTGTTGGTGCGGCTCGCACGCGAGGGCAGGCGCGTCCTGAGGCTAAAGGGCGGCGATCCGTTCGTGTTCGGCCGCGGCGGGGAGGAGGTACAGGCGCTCGCCGCCGCAGGCATTGCCTTCGAGGTCGTCCCTGGGATCACCGCCGCCTGCGGCGTTGCCGCGTACAGCGGCATTCCGCTCACCCACCGCGATTATGCCAATTCATGCTTGTTCGTCGCCGGCCACCTCAAGAATGGCAGCATGGACCTGGACTGGGACTCGCTCTTCCGCCCCGGGCGCACCCTGGTGGTGTACATGGGCCTGCTCGGTTTGGCTACGCTGTGCCGTGAACTGGTCGCCCGCGGCGTGCCGGACACCATCCCGGCAGCGATAGTGCAGCACGGTACCACACCGCGCCAACGCACCGTGGTGGGGACGCTTGCCACGCTGCCGCAACTCGCGTTTGCCGCGCAGCTCGCGCCGCCGACGCTCATTATCATCGGGGAGGTGGTGCGGCTGCACGCGCAACTCGCCTGGTACGAGTAACCGACCGCCGCGGCCAAGCTGTCTGAAAATGAGGGGATACCTCTCCTCATGCTCCCCTGGATCGGCCCGTTGCAAGAATCCTCTTGTAAGGGGGATCTAAGGTTTCTTCGAAACCGAAGAGCTCTGCGGGCTGACCCTGTGCTCGACCGCGAATACTGCGGCCTCGACGCGCGAGGTGAAGTTGAGCTTCGACAGGATATGGCGCACGTGCAGCTTCACCGTGTCGTTGCTGATGTCGAGAGCGCGCGCGATCGCCTTGTTCGACATGCCCTGCGCCAGGTGATTGAGGATCTGTCGCTCGCGTTCGGTGAGTTGCCTGAGCAGATTGTCCTTGGTCGTGTTCTGCCGTCCCGGCTGCAACAGGTTCACCAGCTTCATCGTCATCGCCGGCGCAACCACGGTTTCGCCGCGCACTGCGCGCAGGATCGCATCGATGACGTCCTCCGGTTCCATGTCCTTCAACAGGTAGCCGCGCGCCCCGGCGTGCAGCGCGTTGGCGAGGTCGTCTTCGGAATCGGAAACGGTCAGGATCAGTGCCGGGCCGCTCCAGCCGTAATCCTGCAGGGTGCGCAGCAGCGCGAGCCCGCCGTGCGGCGGGAGGTTGAGATCGAGGAGCAGCACGTCGGGCTTCGTCTCTTGCACCAGGCGCGCCGCTTCAGTGGCGCCGGCGGTGGCTGCCACTACCTCGATGTCGTTGCGCCCATGCAACAACTCCGCCAGACCCCTGCGGAAAAGGGTATGGTCGTCGACCAGCATGACGCGCACTGTTTTCAAGCGCCGGTTCCGCGTTGCGCCGAGAACACCAGGCTGACGCGCGCGCCACCCTGCGGCAGATTGGAAATCTCGATCCTGCCGTCCAGGTGCTGCGCGCGCTCGCGCATGATGTTGACGCCGAGGTGATGGCGCAAATGGGAATGCTGCTTTGCGTCGTCCAGCCGCTGGCCGAAAGCGTAAAAGCCGAGCCCGTCGTCTTCGACCGTGAAGCGGTATTCCCCGCCGGCGAGTTCCATGGTGAGACGGGCATGTTTTGCGCCGGAGTGCCGCGCCACGTTGGCGAGCGCCTCCTGCACAATATGGAATATCTGGCTCTCTTCGTCGACGCTCAAGCCGAGGTTGACGATGCGGTTTTCGAACGCGAGTTCGATGCCGGTGCGGTCGTGGAATTTGGTCTTCAGTTGCTCCAGCGCATGCACCAGCCCCAGTGGATCCATCCGATTGCGGAACTGGGACAGGAGCTCCCTCAGGTCGGCGTAGGCGCCGTCGAGCGCCTGCTGCACTTCGCCAGCATGTTTGGAAGCCCGGGCTTGCTCGCTCGCGTCCAGGGCTTCTTGCATCATGGCGAGCCGGATCTTCATGTAGGCCATCGTTTGGGCAAGTGAATCGTGCACCTCATTCGCCATCAACTGGCGTTCCCGCACCAGCGTCATGCGCATGTTCTCGCGCAGCAGGCGCGCGTTCTCGAGCGCCATGCCCAGATGTTCGCTGATCGAGCGGAACAACAGCCCCAGTTCCTCCGGCGTGTCGCGCTTTTCGGCGAAGAACAGGCTGTAGGCACCAAGCACCTGTCCCATGTGCGTGAGCGGAACCACCACCGCTGCGCCGAGCTCGCGGAAATAATCGGAGGCGGTGTGGGCTGCGCAGTGCTGCAGATCGAAACTCTGCCGTACGGCATCGTCGCTTACCGCGGCGCCGCACAAGCCGCAGTCCAGCTGCACCAGCTGTTCCTGCGCCACGGCTTCGGGCGGAAGTCCTTGCGCGGCGACCAGCCGCATATGGGCGCCGTCGCTGGTCACCACGCGCACAGTGCCGGCCTGGGCCCCGGCGAGCCGTATCATGGTGCCGAGCGAGCGCTCGAGCAGCTTTTCCGGGTCATGTTCTTGGGCCAGCCCTGAAGTGAACTCTGACAGCGCGCGCAAGCCCTGCAGGTCGGCGTGCTGTGCAGGACCTTCGGCTTGCAACGCGTGAATTCCCGGCTGGTTCATGTTTTGCTCCGCTCGCGCCGGCATCACGGCTCGCCTGCGCGCTTTCATGGGTCTGGGAAATATACCACGGTCGTTGGCGCCAGTAGGCCAAGCGGGTGCGGATCATGAACAAGGTGGACAAGGCGAGGCGGTAGCG
>JADGRR010000183.1 GCA_017880745.1 Burkholderiales bacterium | reverse complement strand
ACGGCATCGATCCGAACAAGCCCAATCCGGTAACGGTGTAAAGGGAACATTCATGTCCAGCATCACGGAAATCAAGGTTCCCGATATCGGCGATTTCAAGGAGGTCGAAGTCATCGAAATCCTGGTCAAGCCGGGCGATCCGGTGGCCAAGGAGGCCTCGCTGATCACCGTTGAGTCGGACAAGGCGACCATGGAAATTCCTTCGCCCGCCGCAGGTGTGGTGAAAGAGCTCAGGGTCAAGCTCGGCGACAAGGTTGCCGAAGGCAGCATGATCCTGCTGCTGGAAGCAAGCGAGGGCGAAGCGCCCGCGCCGCAGCCGGCCAAGGCGGCGCCCTCCAGCCCGGCCTTGCCGCCGCAGGCCGGCGCGAGCCCGCCTACTGCCGCGCAGATTCCTTCGCCCCCCGCAGCGGCGCGCGAGCCTGCGGCGGCAGCGCCCGTGGTCGAGTCTATACGCCGCGCGCCGGTGCCGACGGAGCCCGTCGCCGAGGTGCCCGCGTTCAAGCCGCACGCCAGTCCTTCGGTGCGCAAGTTTGCGCGCGAGCTCGGCGCCGACCTGGCCAAGGTGCGCGGCACCGGCCCCAAGGGCCGCATCACCCAGGAGGACGTGCAGGCTTTCGTCAAGGGCGTGATGACCCAGGCGCCGGCGCGAGCGCCGGCGGCGCCGGCAGGCGGCGTTGCCTTCGATCTGCCGGAATGGCCGCAGGTCGATTTCGCGAAATTCGGACCGGTCGAGTTAAAACCGCTGTCGCGCATCAAGAGACTCTCCGGCGCCAACCTGCACCGCAACTGGATTTCCATCCCCCATGTCACTCAGTTCGACGAGGCCGACATCACCGACCTCGAGGCATTCCGCAAGGAAAGCGGCGCAGCGAGCGAGAAACAGGGTTTCAAGCTCACCCTGCTCGCGTTCCTGATCAAGGCCTGCGTCACCGCCCTGCGCCAAAACCCTGAGTTCAACGCTTCGCTCGAACGCGGCGGCGAGAACCTGGTGCTGAAGAAATATTTCCACATCGGCGTGGCGGTGGACACGCCCGACGGCCTGGTGGTGCCGGTGATACGCGATGCCGACAGGAAGGGCGTGTACGATCTGGCGCGCGAGCTGGCCGAAGTGTCCAAACTCGCGCGAGACAGGAAGCTGAAGCCGGGCGACATGCAGGGCGGAACCTTCAGCATTTCCAGCCTGGGCGGCATCGGCGGCACGGCCTTTACGCCGATCATCAACGCCCCCGAAGTCGCTATCCTCGGCGTGTCCAGATCGGCGATGCGCCCGGTGTGGGTTGGTGGAAAAGGCGATGCCGCCGGCCAGTTCATGCCGCGGCTGATGCTGCCGCTGTCGCTATCCTACGATCACCGCGTCATCGACGGCGCCGCCGCCGCGCGCTTCACCTCCTATCTCGCGTCGGTGCTGTCGGACATCCGCCGCTCGCTGTTATAGCCATTGACCCAGGGCGCCAGGCTCGAGGTGCGAGACGAATGCCGGCTCTGGCAGCGAATTTGGCAAGAGTTCCGTGGTGCCTTACGAAGTGCACACCATCAAACTGAAGCGGGGAATTGAATGAACGACACGGTCGAGATCAGAGTCCCGGACATCGGCGACTTCAAGGATATCGATGTCATCGAGGTCCTGGTCAAGCCGGGCGACGCGGTGGAGAAGGAAACCTCGCTCATCACGGTGGAATCGGATAAGGCCACGATGGAAATCCCTTCGCCTGCTGCTGGCGTGGTGAAGGAACTGAAGCTCAAAACCGGCGACAAGGTGTCCGAAGGTACGCTGATCATGCTGCTCGAGACGGCGGGTGCAGCGGCCGCCGTGCCTGTACCGCAACCGGCGGCGGCGCCGGCCGCAGCAACGATGCCCGCCGGTCCTGCATTGTCAAAACGCGGCGCCGAGGTTGCGGGGAGTTCTCCAGTGTCAGTGCCGGCACCCGTTGCGGCAGCGGCCGACGCCGACCTGCATGCCGAAGTGGTGGTGCTGGGCGCAGGCCCCGGCGGCTATACCGCCGCCTTTCGCGCTGCCGACCTGGGCAAGAAAGTCGTGTTGATCGAGCGCTTTGCGGCGCTCGGCGGTGTATGCCTCAATGTCGGCTGCATTCCGTCCAAGGCGCTGCTGCATGCGGCCAAGGTGGTGACGGAGGCCGAAGAGATGTCGCATTCCGGCATCGAATTCGGCAAGCCGAAGATCGACGTCGACAAGCTGCGCAGTTGGAAGGACGCGGTCGTAGGCCGACTGACCAAGGGTCTGGCGGCGCTGGCCAAACAGCGCAAAGTGACCATGCTGCAGGGCGTGGGGAGATTCGAGTCGCCCAAGCAGATCGCGGTGGAAACCCCCGAGGGTGTAAAACGCGTTTCCTTCGACTCCTGCATCATTGCCGCGGGCTCCCGCGTGGCCAGCATTCCCGGGTTTCCGTATGAGGACGCCCGGCTGATGGACTCGACCGGCGCGCTTGAGCTGGCCGACATCCCGCGGCGCCTGCTGGTGATCGGGGGCGGCATCATCGGCCTGGAGATGGCCTGCGTCTACGACGCGCTCGGCGCCAAGGTCACGGTGGTGGAGCTGGCCGACGGGCTCATTCCGGGCGCCGATCGCGATCTCATCCGCCCGCTCGCCAAGCGCATCGAGAAACGCTACGAGGCGATCTATCTCAATACGAAAGTGGCGAACATCGAGCCCAGGCCCGAAGGACTGCTCGCCACGTTCGAGGGAGAGGTGAAGCCGCAGCAGCAGATGTTCAACCGCGTGCTGATGGCGGTGGGGCGCCGCCCCAACGGCGGCGATATCGGCGCCGAGCGCGCCGGCGTCGCCGTCGACGAACGCGGCTATATTCCCGTCGACAAACAGCAGCGCACCAGCGTGCCGCACATCTTTGCCATCGGCGACGTCTGCGGCGAGCCGATGCTTGCGCACAAGGCCACGCACGAGGCCAAGGTGGCGGCCGAGACCATCGCCGGGCACAAGGTGGCCTTCGACGCCATGACCATTCCCTCGGTTGCCTACACCGACCCCGAAGTCGCCTGGATGGGGTTGACCGAGACCGAGGCGAAGAAACAAGGCATAGCCTACGACAAGGCAAGTTTCCCCTGGGCCGCAAGCGGCAGGGCGCTTTCGATCGGCCGCGACGAGGGTGTGACCAAGCTGCTCTACGACAAGGCCACCAAGCGCATACTCGGCGCCGGCATCGTCGGCGTCAACGCCGGCGAGCTGATCGCCGAGCTGGTGCTGGCACTGGAGATGGGCGCCGACATGGAGGACATCGGTCTCACCATCCATCCGCATCCGACGCTGTCCGAAACGCCTTTCTTCGCCGCCGAAATGGCGCTGGGTTCGATTACGGATTTGTACCTGCCCAGGAAATGAGAGGATTTTTCACCGCAAAGGACACCAGGATCTTCTGAAGAAAGGCTTCCTTTGTTCCCTTCGTGTCCTTTGAAGTCGAATCTGCATTTTGGAGCTTGCGATGACGCAAGATGAGCTGAAGCAGGCGGTCGCGAAAGAGGCGATCAAGTACGTGGTCGAGGGCGCCATGGTCGGCGTCGGCACCGGTTCGACGGCGGATCGTTTCATCGACGAGCTGGCGAAAATCAAGAACCGGATCGATGGCGCCGTGGCCAGTTCGCAGAAGACCGCCGATCGCCTGAAGGCCCACGGCATCCGCGTAGTCGACCTGAACAGCGTGGGCGAGCTGCCCGTCTATGTCGATGGCGCGGACGAAATCACGGAACACCTTGCCATGATCAAAGGCGGCGGCGGCGCGCTCACACGCGAAAAGATCGTGGCCGCGGTGGCGGAGAAGTTCGTCTGTATTGCCGACGAATCGAAGCTGGTCGGGGTGCTGGGAAAATTCCCGCTGCCGGTGGAGGTGATTCCGATGGCGCGCTCCCATGTCGGGCGCGAGCTGGTCAAGCTCGGCGGACAGCCCGCTCTGCGTCAGGGCTTCACCACCGACAACGGCAATCTGATTCTCGATGTATACGGCCTCACCATTCTCAAGCCGCTGGAACTGGAGGCCGCGCTCAACAACATCACCGGCGTGGTCACCAACGGTTTGTTTGCCCAACGCGGTGCCGACGTGCTGCTGCTGGGCACGGCGACCGGGGTCAGGACGATCAGGAGAAAATAGCCTTGCTGCGCAGCGTGAGCACCGTGAACGGACCAGCGTAACCAATCTGTCACAATGCCATGATAGCCTGCCCACCTGATGGGAGTTCCGGAAATGCCTGAACATATCTCGAAGCAGTTCGATGCCGAACTGGAGGCGGTGCGCTCACGTGTGCTGCAAATGGGCGGCATGGTCGAAGAGCAGATCGTCAAGGCCTTGGACGGCCTTGGCAGCGGCGATCTGCAGGCGCTCGATCGCGTGATCGACGACGATCACCGCGTCAACGCCATGGAAGTCGGGTTGGACGAGAGCTGCAGCCAGATCATCGCCCGGCGCCAGCCCGCGGCCGGCGACCTGCGCCTGGTCATGGCGGTCATCAAGACCATCACCGACCTCGAGCGTGTGGGCGACGAGGCGGAGAAAATCGCGCGCATGGCCAAGCTGATACACGGGGCCGGGCAGGCGCACCTGCCGCGGCTGGAGCTGAAGCACGTCTCGAGCCTCGCTTTGTCCATGCTGCGCAATGCGCTCGACGCGTTTGCCCGGCTCGACGTCAATGCCGCGTTGCAGGTGGTGAAGCAGGACCGCGGGGTGGACGACGAATTCCGCTCCATCCTGCGCCAGCTCATCACCTTCATGATGGAAGATCCGCGCACCATCACCCGCTGCCTGGAGATCCTGTTCGTTGCCAAGGCCATCGAGCGCATCGGCGATCATGCCAAGAACATGGCCGAGTACGTGGTCTACATGGTCGAGGGCCGCGACGTGCGGCATACGCGGGACGAGTCGCACATCGAAGGGCTGTAAGCGGCGGGCGCGCGCCAGCGGTCAGCCTGGACCCCGGCTCCGGGGAATTCTATTTCTGCTGCGGCACGTATCCCGCCGCGGCGTCGGCACCGCCGCCGAAGAAGTGCTTTTCCAGCTGTTCGGCCAGGTATTTCCTCGCCGCGCTGTCCGCCAGGTTGAGGCGGTTCTCGTTGATCAGCATGGTCTGATGCTTGATCCACTGCTGCCAGGCTTCCTTGGATACGTTTTCCCACAGGCGCTTGCCCAATTCTCCCGGGTAGGGCGGAAAATCCAGGCCCTCGGCCTCGCGGCCGAGCTTGATGCATTTCACCATTCTTGCCATTGCTGCAACTCCCATCGATGCGTGTCGCTATTTTATCCTATTCAGGCTTGTCGAATCCGGCGACAGCCGCTTGAATTGCGCCGAGCCCGCGCAGGAGAAGGCGCCTGATCAGCTTGTTGTGCGCGTGAGCTCGCCGCTCTGGTAGTCGCGTATCGCCTGCTCTATTTCCTCGCGCGTGTTCATCACGAACGGACCGTGCTGCACCACGGGTTCGCCCAGCGGGCGGCCGGCGAGCAGCAGAAACCTGGCGCCGACGGCGCCGGCGGTCACTTCGACCCGGTCTCCTTTGCCCAGCACGCCCGCGGCGTGCGTAACCAGGGTGCGCGCCGCGGCCGGGGCGCCGACGCTCAGGCTGCCCTCGAACACATAGATAAACGCGTTGTGGCCGCCTGCCACCGCCTGCGTGAATGCGGCGCCCGCGGGCAGTTCCACGTCGAGGTACAGCGGATCGGTGGCGAGCCCCTGCATCGGGCCCGGCACGGACCGCCCGTCGGACTCGAGCGTGCCGGCGATGACCTTGGCGCGGCCGCCTCCCCGCAGGGGAACTGCGGGGATTTCTGCCGGGCCGATGTCGCGATAACCCGCCGGTTTCATTTTCTCGCGCGCGGGCAAGTTGATCCAGAGCTGGAAGCCGCGCATACGCCCGTGTTCCTGCTGCGGCATTTCGGAGTGGATGATGCCCCGGCCCGCCGTCATCCATTGCACCGCGCCGCTTTTCAGGTCGCCGCGGTTGCCCAGATGATCCTCGTGCAGCATGTGCCCGTCGAGCAGGTAAGTCACGGTCTCGAAGCCGCGGTGCGGGTGCGCCGGGAAGCCGGCGATGTAGTCGTTCGCATCGAAAGACGAAAACTCGTCCAGCATCAGAAACGGATCGAGGCGCGCGAACGGCGATTGCCCGAGGCTGCGCCGCAGCTTCACCCCGGCGCCGTCGGAGGCGGCGACGGATTCGATGATTCTCTGCAATTCGCGCGTGGTGTTGCCGCTACTCATGCGGTTCCCCTTTCGAGTCTGATTCAATATGAGGGGATATCTCCCGAGGGGACTTTCCCCCTCAAGGGGGGATCGAGACCTTCGGGGCGTCTGCCCTCATGCTCCTAAGTCAGGGGCGGTTTCGGC